>CAMLSB010000001.1 GCA_946482565.1 uncultured Lysobacteraceae bacterium
CAGCCACATCGCCTTCTTCGGCACGCAGCCGACGTTGACGCAGGTGCCGCCGAGCGGGCCGGGCTCCAGCAGCGCGACGCGGGCGCCATGCTTCGCCGCGCGGAACGCGCCGGCCAGCCCGCCGGAGCCGCCGCCGAGCACGACGAGGTCGAAGTGACCGTCGCCGCCGTTCGTGGTCATGCCAGCCGTTCCGGCCGGTAAGGCGCCGGATCGATCGCCGGTGCGTGCCCGCACACCAGGTCGGCGACGAGCTCCGCGGTCGCGATGCTCATGCTGACGCCGAGCATGCCGTGGCCCGTCGCCAGCCATTGCCGCGGCCGGCCAGGGACCGCGCCGAGCAGCGGCACGTCGTCCACCGTCATCGGCCGCCAGCCGAACCACTCCTCGCGCCGCACGGGGCCGACGCCGTCATGCAGGTATTCGCGCGCCGCCCGCTCCAGCGCGTCGAGGCGGCGCCGGTTGAGGCTGGTGTCGAAGCCGGAGAATTCCATCGTGCTGCCGAGGCGGTAGCCGCTGCCCCAGCTGCTCACGCAGACGCTGCGTTCCTGCAGCGTCAGCGGACGCCGCGGTGCCAGCGCAGGGCGGTCGTAGGTCATCGAATAGCCCTTGCCGGGCTGCATCGCGCGCGCCAGGAACGGCACGTCCAGGCGCTGCGCCAGGCGCGGCGACCAGGCGCCGACGGCGAAGACCACGTCGCGGCAGGCCAGCGTCCCCGCGGCCGTCGCCACCTGCAACGCGCCGCCGCTTGCAGGCGCGATCCCGAGCACTTCGCGCTGCTCGTCGATGGCCCCGCCCGCATCGCGCACCGCGCGCGCCAGGCCGTCCACGTACCAGTCGGGCCGCAGGCTCGCGTCGTCCGGGAACCGGACCGTCGCGGCGACGCCGGGACGCACCGCCGGTTCCTCGCGTTCGTACGCCGGGCCGTCGATGATTTCGCTGCGGATCCCCAGCTCGGCCAGCGCCGCGAGTTCGGCGCGATAAGCCTCGAGCGCGCGCGCATCGCGGAACACATGGTCGGTGCCGGTCTCGGCGAACTCGCACTCGATGCGATGGCGCGCCAGGAATCCCGGGAATGCAGCGCGCGACGCCTGCAGCAGCGCGGCGCGCGCCACGCCGCTGCGCATCATCGCGACGTGGTTGCAGCGCGAGGCGAAACGCAACAGCCAGGACCAGAGCGCAGGGTCGAAGCGCGGCTTCAGGTACAGCGGCGCGTCCGGCGTGAGCATCCAGCGCATCGCGCGCCCGACCTGGCCGGGCGCTGCCAATGGCAGCGAATGGCTCGGCGTCAGCGTGCCGCAGTTGCCGTGCGAACTGCCGCAGCCGACGGTGCCGGCCTCCACCACCCGCACCGAGCGCCCGCGCTCGAGCAGGGCCAGCGCCGTGGCCAGGCCGACCACGCCTGCACCGACAACGACTACATCGTCCGCCTTGTCCATCACGCAATTGTAAAGGCGCCGCGACCGTTGCGGCGCCACCCGGCGGGCTTAGTGGTGGTGGCCGCCGTCGCCGTGCACGTGGCCGTGCTCGAGTTCTTCCGGCGTCGCCTCGCGCACGTCCACCACCTCGATGTCGAAGTGCAGGTCCTTGCCGGCCATCGGGTGGTTGAGGTCCACGTCGACCACGCTCATGCCCACCTTCTCGATGGTCACCGCGCGCGGGCCGAAGTTGGTGTTGAGCACCACCTGCATGCCGGGCTCGAGGCGCTGGTTGCCGAAATGCTTCTTGGGCACGCGCTGGCTCAGGCCCTCGCGCTTGTCGCCGTAGGCTTCGGCCGCCGGGACGTCGACGGAAAACTTGTCGCCGGCCTCGTGGCCGTCCATCGCCTTCTCCAGGCCGGGGATGATGTTGCCGTGGCCGGCGAGGATCGCCAGCGGTTCCCGGCCGTGCGAGCTTTCCGTCGGCTCGGCGCCCTGCTCGGCGACGGCGTAATGGAAGCGGACGACGCGGTCTTTCTCGATCTTCATGGCTCGGCTAGCATCCCTGGAATGAAGTCGCATTATCCGGGCTCGCGGGCTGCCACGCCAAACCCGGCGATCGCCGGGTTCGGGCTGGCCGTGCTCTGCGCGTCCCTGCTCGGCGCCTGCGGCGGCCATGCTCCCGTCCGCACGCCGCCCCCCGCACGCCACTGGGCCGCGAACGCGCCCGCCGATCCCGTCGCCGCGAATGCCGTGCTGATGCGTGCATTGAGCCTGGTCGGCACGCCCTATCGCTGGGGCGGCGACACGCCGGAGGGCGGCTTCGACTGCAGCGGCCTGGTGAACTACGTGTACCGGGACATGCTCGACCTGCGCCTGCCCCGCACCTCGCGCCAGCTCGCGGCCTGGCAGGGGCCGCGGATCGCGCCGGAACGCCTGGCCCCTGCCGACCTGGTGTTCTTCGGCAGCGACGGCGATGTCAGCCACGTCGGTATTTACGTGGGCGAAGGGCGCTTCGTGCACGCCCCGAACACTGGCGGGACCGTCCGGCTGGACCGCCTCGACGGGTCCTGGTGGCGCGACCACTACACCGGCGCTCGGCGCGTCCTGGGTGCGAAAAGCCCGGGCTGAATAGGCTAGATGCCTGAATCCGTGAGCAAAATCACGCTCCGGTTCACGTTGCCCTAACGAAAATTGAACCTACCGGCCGGCGGGCTGGGGCAACATCACGCCCTGCTCACACCCGTCAAATCCGCGTGACGACACCCGACCAGACCATAGGCCGCTTCGCCGCCACCCGCCGTTCCCGGGGTGCCGTGGTCCTGTGCGCCTGCCTGTTCGCGTGTCCCGCGCTGCCGGCGCTGGCCGTGCAGCCGGCCCACCCGGCCGCGATGACCAGCGGCGCCGCCGTTGCCGCCCCGCTGGCGAGTCCGGCTGCCACGCCCGTGGTGCCGGCCCCCGGCACGTCCGCCAGGGCGACCACGTCGGCAAAGCCGGCCGCTGCGCCAGCGCCCGCTTCGACCTCGATCGACGATGACGACCTGCACGACGCCGTCGTCGTGCTCGACCAGCCCCTGCCGATGTCCGACCGCGCGCTGCTCCTGGCCGGCGACATCAACCGCCTGATGGGCAAGCAGTCCGCTTCCACCGGCGCCGACGCGACCGCCACCACCGGCAGCCGCATCCAGGACGTCCTCAAGCGCGCCCTGACCCTGCTCGGCACGCCCTATCGCTGGGGCGGCACGACCACCGACGGTTTCGACTGCAGCGGCCTGGTCGGCTACGTGTTCCGCAGCGCGCTCGGCATCGAGCTGCCGCGCGTGTCCCGCGACATGGCCCGCAGCGGCGAGAAGGTCGACCGCAAGAGCCTCGTCCCGGGCGACCTCGTGTTCTTCGGCCGCCGTGGCCGCGTCGACCACGTCGGCATCTATCTCGGCGACGGGCGCTTCGTGCATGCCCCGCGCACCGGTCGCGACGTCACGGTGTCGAGCCTGGACGGCTACTGGGGCAGCAAGTTCCTGCAGGCCCGGCGCGTCGCCGGGATCTGAGGCGGCCCTTCGCGGCGGGCATCCGCGCCGCGCTTCAAGAACACCTCGAACACCTGAACGCCTACGCCGCCTCGCGTACCGGGTGCGGCTCGGCCACTTCGCCTTCCGCCACGCCCAGGTTGCTCGACGCCGCCTGGTAGACCTCGCGGTCCAGCAGCCCCGTCTCGCGCGCGACCAGCACCGGCACCAGCATCTGCCCGGTGACGTTGGTCATCGTGCGCATCATGTCGAGCACGCGGTCGATCGCGTACAGGTAGCCGATCGCCTCCAGCGGCAGGCCCGCGGCGCTCAGCACGACCGTCGCCATCACCACCGCGGTGCCGGGCACGCCGGCGGTACCGAAGCTGCCGAGCACCGATGCCAGGAGCACCACCAGGTACTGGTCCGCGCTCAACGACACGCCGGTGTACTGCGAGATGAAGACCGCCGCGAGCGCGGGATAGATCGCGCCGCAACCGTCCATCTTGATGCTCGCGCCCAGCGGCACGGCGAACGCCGCGTAATCGCGGTCCACGCCGAGGTTGTGGGTCACGCTGCGCAGCGCCGCCGGCATCGAGGCGAAACTCGAGGAACTGACGAACGCCACTTGCATGCCCGACGCGGCGCCGCGGAAGAACTTCAGCGGATTGAGCCCGTGCACGAGCAGCAGCCCGCCGTACACCACCACGATCTGCAGGATGCATGCCAGGTACAGCGCGATCACGAAGCTGCCCAGGGGCAGCAACTTGGAGAAGCCGTAGGAGCCGACCAGCGCGGCGATCAGGCCGAAGGTGCCGATCGGCGTCACCTCGAGCACGAAGCGCGTGACCTGGATCATCAGCTCGCTCGCCTCGCCCGCCAGGCGGCGCGCGCCGGCGACGCGGTCGCCGAGCTTCACCATCGCGAAGCCGACCAGCGCGGCGATGAAGATCACCGGCAGGATCGAACCCTTGCCCGCGGCGAGCACGGTTTCGCCCGCTGCGTTGGTGGTGGTGCCGATGCCGGTGAGCGCGTAGAACGCATTGCTGGGCACGACGTCGAGCAGCACGCGGATCGGGTCGGGCACGACCTTGGGCACGTAGTCGGACGCGATCGACAGCGCGCCGACACCGACGCCGGGCTTCATCACGGTGCCGACCAGCAGGCCGATGCCGACGGCGAGCATCGCGGTGCCGGCGAACCAGGCGAAGGTGCGGCCGCCGAGCGCGACCATCGATTTCTGCCCGTGCAGGGACGAGACCGCGTGGATCACCGCGAAGAAGACCAGTGGCGCGGCGATCAGCTTGATCAGCGTGACGTACAGGTCACCGAGCGGGCCGAACCAGGTTTCCGCGGCGGGGCCGAGCAGCCAGCCCGCGAGCGCGCCGAGCACGAAGCCCGCAAGCACCCGCTGCCAGAACGGAATGCGGAACCAGGCCGAAACAATCTTCATCGGAATTCCGGAGGGTGCGTCCGCGCACGATAGCCGATGCCCGGCGGCCCGCGCGAGTGCATGGGTGGAACGCTGTCTTGCCGCCGACGATGCGGCGGCGCATGGACGCGGCGGCGACCGTCATCCATCGCATGGGATGATCGTGGGCCCCGACGCACGGAGCCGCCATGAACACCGCCGCACGATCGATTCCAGGCATCGCCGCCGCCTGCCTCGCGACGCTGCTCGCCGGTTGCGCCAGCCTGCCCGGCGCCGCGACGGCAACGCGGCCGTCAGGGGCGGGAATCGCGGTGGAGGTGCCGGCCGTCGCCCACCCCGGCGGCGAGACCGCCGCGTGGTGGTACCGCCTCGGCGCCTCGCAGGCCGCCGCGCGGGGCGCGATGCAGGGTCGCGCGCGCAACGTCATCCTGTTCGTCGGCGACGGCATGAGCCTGCCGACCGTGGTGGCGGCGCGCATCCTCGCCGGCCAGCGCGGTGGCGAGCCGGGCGAAGGCACGCTGCTGTCCTGGGAATCGTTCCCGGCCACCGCATTCAGCCGCACCTACAACACCGATTCGCAGGTCCCCGATTCCGCGGGAACGATGTCGGCGATGGCCACCGGCGTGAAGACGCGATACGGAGTCATCAGTGTCGGACCGCAGGCGCCGCGCTACGACTGCGATGCCGGGCGCGCTGCACCGATGCTGACGCTGTGGGAGCTGGCCGCAGCCGCCGGGATGGCCACCGGCGTCGTCACCACGACCAAGGTCACCCACGCCACGCCCGCGGCGACGTTCGCGCACGTCGCCGACCGCAACTGGGAGAACGACACGATCATGGCGAAGGCGCCGGGCACGGCGTCGTGCGTCGACATCGCGCGGCAGATGGTCGAGTCGGCCTACGGCAACGGCCCGGACGTGCTGCTCGGCGGCGGCCGCGGCAACTTCATGCCCGCCTCGCAACGCGACCCCGAGTACCCGGACGTCCGCGGAGCGCGCAGCGACGGCCGCGACCTCATCGCCGAGTGGCAGGCGCGCCATCCCGGCGGCGCCTATGCATGGAACGCCGCGCAGCTCGCCGCCGCGCCGGCGAGCGCGCCGCTGCTGGGCCTGTTCGAGCCGAAGGAGCTGCATTACGTGCACGATGTCGCGCAGGACCGCGCCGGCGCGCCCGGTCTCGCCGACATGACCCGCGCGGCGATCACGCGCCTGCAGGCGCAAGGCAAGGGCTACGTGCTGCTGGTCGAAGGCGCGCTCATCGACTACGCGCACCACGAAGGCAACGCGTACCGCGCGCTCGACGAGACGATCGCATTGTCCGACGCAGTGGCCGCCGCGGTCGCGATGACCTCGGCGGACGACACGCTCATCCTGGTCACGGCCGACCATTCGCATACATTGTCGTTCGCCGGCTACCCGACCCGCGGCAACCCGATCCTCGGCAAGGTGATGCGACGCAGCCGCGACGGTACGCTGAAGCCGTCGCTCGGCGCCGACGGCTTGCCCTACACGGCGCTGCAGTACGCCAACGGCCCGGGCGCCGGGAAGGACGGCGCGCCACGCGCCAACCTCACCGGCGTCGACACGACCGATCCGGATTTCCGCCAGCAGGCCCTCGTCGCGCTCGGCGGCGAAACCCATGGCGGCGACGACGTCGGCGTGTGGGCGCGCGGCCCGGGCGCGGACGCGGTGCGCGGCAGCATCGAGCAGAACACGCTCTTCCACTTCTTCGTGCAGGCCACGCCGCGGTTGCGCGAGGCGCTGTGCGCGAAGGGCTATTGCGACGCGAACGGCGTCCCGACGGGACTCCCCGATCCGGCCGCGTTCAGAACGGCTTCGCCAGCACCAGCCAGAGGATCGCCAGCAGCAACACGACCGGCAGTTCGTTGAACCAGCGCAGCGTCGTGGACGACGGCAACGCACGGCCGGCCGCCGCGCCCTTGAGCCAGCGGCCGGCGACGATGAAGTGCGCGAGCATCAGCACGACCGCGCCCAGTTTCGCGTGCAGCCAGCCGCTGCCCGGCGCGACCATCGTCGGGAAACCGGGGAACGCGCGGTAACCCAGCCACAGCAGCAGCCCGAGCAGGAAGGCGAGCCCGAACATCGCGTGGCCGAAGCGGTACAGGCGGCGACCCATCAGCAGGAGCCGCGCACGCACGGCAGGCTCGCCGTCGCCGGCTTCCGCGAGGTTGACCAGGATCCGCGGCAGGTAGAACGCCGACGCGACGAAGGCGAACACGAACAGCAGGTGCGCGGTCTTGGCGATCAGGTAGGCGTGCATCCGTCGGCTCCCGCCGGTGGAGCCCGGCGTCGCGATAGGATGCCACGATGCGAAAGCCGACACCCCCGAAGCGCTACGACCGCGATTATTTCGACCGCTGGTACCGCCGCGGCGGCATCGGCGGCGCCCGCCGCCTTGCGCGCAAGGTCGCGCTGGCGGTGGCCACCGCCGAATACCACCTCGAGCGCCCGCTGCGCACCGTGCTCGACATCGGCTGCGGCGAGGGCCCCTGGCGCGCGCCTTTGCTGAAGCTGCGCCCCGACGCGCGCTACCTCGGCTTCGATGCCAGCGACTATGCGATCGCGCGCTACGGCCGCAGCCGCAACCTGCACCTGGCGCGCTTCGAGGAGTTCGCGCTGCTGCGGCCCTGCCCGCCCGTCGACCTGCTGGTGTGCAGCGACGTGATGCATTACGTGCCCACGCGCGCGCTCGACCGCGGCCTGCCGGGGCTGGCCGAACTGTGCGGCGGCGTCGCGTTCCTGGAAACCTTCACCCGCGAGGACCAGGCCGAAGGCGACGAGGACGGCTTCATCGCGCGGCCCGCCCGCTTCTACCGCCAGCGCTTCGAGGCGCTCGGCTTCACCCCGCTCGGCTCGCATTGCTGGCTCTCCCCGGCGCTGGCTGGCACGGCGACGGCGCTGGAGATCCCCGCGCCTTAGCGCCGGGGCGCGCGGAACCGCCCTTTGCCGGGCCGCTTGACCCAGCGCAAGACGGGCCTCGCGCCCGCAGTGCTATGCTGCGGCGCAGCAACCGCAGGATCCCCATGCTGCTCTACCAATTCCACGAATTCTGGCGCGCCGGCATGGCCCCGCTCACGTTCTGGGCCGAGGCCGGCGCGAAGATGTACTCCGCGCCCGGCAGCTGGCTCGCCGCGCTGCCCGAGGCGCCGCGCATCGCCGCCGGCTACGAGCTGCTGTACCGCGTCGGCAAGGACTACGAGAAGCCCGAGTTCGACATCCATTCGGTCGAAGTCGACGGCACCGACTGCCCCGTCGTCGAGAAGGAAGTGCTGTCGCGGCCGTTCTGCCGCCTGCTGCGCTTCAAGCGCTACACCGACGATGCGGGCAACCTGCGCGAGCTCAAGGACGATCCGCCGGTGCTCGTGGTCGCGCCGCTGTCCGGCCACCACGCGACCCTGCTGCGCGACACCGTGCGCACCCTGCTCAAGGACCACAAGGTCTACATCACCGACTGGGTCGATGCGCGCATGGTGCCCGAGTCGGAAGGCCTGTTCTCGCTCGACGACTACGTGCGCTACATCGAGGACTTCATCCGCCACATCGGCGCGGAGAAGCTGCACGTGATCAGCGTGTGCCAGCCGACCGTGCCGGTGCTCGCCGCGGTGTCGCTGATGGCCGCGCGCGGCGAAACGACGCCACGTTCCCTCGTGCTGATGGGCGGCCCGATCGACGCGCGCCTGTCGCCGACGTCGGTCAACAACCTCGCCATGCGCGAGCCGCTGTCGTGGTTCGAGCAGAACGTCATCCAGATCGTGCCGGCCAACTTCCCGGGGCGCGGCCGCCGCGTCTACCCGGGCTTCCTGCAGCATGCCGGCTTCATGGCCATGAACCCGGAGCGGCATTTCATGTCGCACTGGGACTACTACCAGGACCTGGTCAAGGGCGACCTCGAGGACGCGGCGGGACACCGACGGTTTTACGACGAGTACAACGCGGTGCTGGACATGCCGGCGACCTACTACCTGGACACGGTCGACATCGTGTTCCAGCGACACCTGCTGCCGCGCGGGTTGTGGGACGTGGCAGGCGAGCGCGTCGATCCGTCGGCGATCTCGCACACCGCCTTGCTGACGATCGAAGGCGAACTCGACGACATCTCGGGCGCCGGCCAGACGCGCGCCGCGCAGGGCCTGTGCACCGGCATCGCGATGGAAGACCGCCGGCACATCACGGTCGACGGCGCAGGCCACTACGGCATCTTCAGCGGCCGCCGCTGGCGCACCCAGGTGTATCCGCAGGTGCGCGACTTCATCGCGCGGCACGCCACCTAGGCTTCATTGCCCGAGCCTCGCCAACCCGCCATGCCCGCGATCCCCCCTGCCCCGTTCCATCGGATGCTTCATCGCCGCATGGCCAGGCTGGCGTTGTTCGCCATCCTGCTGCTGGCGCTGGTGCCGACGCTGGGGCGCCTCGCGCAGGCGCGCGCCGGCGTCGGCGACGCCGCGCCGTCGTGGGCGGCGATGTGCACCGCGCGTGGCCTGCAACCGGTCCTGCTGCCATCCGCCGTGCACGACGCGGCGCATGCCACCGGCGAAGCGCCGGCCGCACCGCATGGCCCTGCCGGCGATTGCGATTACTGCCCGTTGCTCGCTGCCACGATCCCGGTGGCGGTCGCGATGCATTCCGTTCCGCCCGCGGCATTGCCGCCGGCGCTTTGCACATTCCACGCCTTGCCCGCGCGCGCGCAGCCGCATCCTTGCGGCCTGGGATCTCGCGGGCCGCCGGCCATCTCCTGAAACAGCGCGTTCGATCCGCGCACGGCGCCGCCGTGCGTCCTCCTGCGTAGTTTCCGGAGCTGGACATGACAACCACCGTTCCCGCGGCGCCGCGTGCGTCGCGAATGGCCATCGCGCTCGCCTGCGCGCTGCTGCCGCTTTGCCCCGCGTTCGCCGCCGATCCGCCGTTGCCCGTCGATGGCGACGTTCCCGTCACCCTGCCGCGCGTCGACGTGCGCGGCAAGCTGTTCCCCGCGAACGCCGCGCAGGACATCGCGCTCGCGCGCGAACGCCTCGACGAACGCGCCGGCGCGACCGCGCTCGTCGATGGCGACCGCTACCGCGACGGCCGCGTCGGCAACCTCGTCGATGCGCTCGGCTTCGCGCCCGGGGTATTCGTAGAGACCCGCTTCGGGGCCGAGGAGGCGCGGCTGTCGATCCGCGGCTCCGGCCTGCAGCGCACCTTCCATGGCCGCGGCGTCGTCGTGCTGCAGGACGGCGTGCCACTGAACCTCGCCGACGGCAGCTTCGACTTCCAGGCGATCGAGCCGCTGGCCGCGCGCTACATCCAGGTGTGGCGCGGCGCGAATGCGCTCGAAGCCGGCGCCGCGACGCTCGGCGGCGCCATCGATTTCGTGTCGCCGACCGGCCAGGACGCCGCGCCGGCGCTGCTGCGCCTGGAGGCTGGCAGCTTCGGCACGCAACGCGCGCAAGTGGCGCTCGCTGGCGCCGGTGACCGCGCCGACGGCTACCTCGGCATCACCAGTGCGCGCCAGGAGGGTTTCCGCGCGCATTCGCGGCAGCAGAACACGCGCGTCTTCGGCAACGCCGGCTTCCGCATCAGCGACGACCTCGATGCGCGCGTCTACCTCACCCACGTCGACACGCGCTCCGAACTTCCGGGCAACCTCACCCTCGCGGAAGCGCTGGCCGAGCCGACGCTCGCCGCGCCGGCCAGCGTGGCGCAGGACCAGCGCCGCGACTTCAGGCTCGACCGCATCGCGGGCAAGCTCGCCTGGTCGCCCGCCGCGGGCAGCAGCGCCACGCTCTCGGTGTTCCATTCCGCCAAGTCGCTGCACCATCCGATCTTCCAGGTACTGGACCAGGCATCGCGGGACGACGGATTCGACCTGCGCTGGCGCAGCGAAGGCATGCTCGGCGGCCGACGCAACGTGCTCGTGGCCGGCGCGGCCCATGCACGCGGCAGCCTCGACGACAGGCGACACGCCAACGTCGGCGGCAAGGCCGGCGCGCCGACCAACCACTTCGACCAGCACGCGGCCAACACCAGCGTCTTCGTCGAGGACCAGGCGTGGCTCGCGCCACGCTGGGTGCTGGTGCTGGGCGCGCAGGCCGTGCGCGCGACGCGGCGCTCGCGCGACCTGCAGGTGGACGGCGGCCGCGACGAAAGCTTCGACGCCACGTATTCGTCCGTCAGCCCGCGCATCGGCTTGCGCTTCGATGCCGACGCAAACACGCAATGGTTCGCCAACCTCAGCCGCAGCGCGGAGCCGCCGAGCTTCGGCGAACTGAGCGGCGGCCCCGGCGTCACCCAGGTCGACCAGCAGCGCGCGACCAGCGCGGAAATCGGCATGCGCACGCAGCGCGACGCCTTGTCGCTCGACGTCGCCCTGTATCGCGCCCGCGTCGAAGGCGAGCTGCTCGCGCTCAACGACGACGCCGGCAATCCGCTCGGCACCATCAACGCCGGCCGCACCCTGCACCAGGGCCTGGAACTGGGCGCCGAATGGAGCGTCGCACGCGACTGGCGGCTCTCCGCCAACTACCTCGTCAACGACTTCCGCTTCGAGCACGATCCGGTATACGGCGACAACGCGCTGGCCGGCGTGCCACCGCAGCAGTTGCGCACGGCGCTGCGCTGGGGCCGCGGCGAGCGCTTCCATGTCGAACCGAACGTCGAATGGGTGCCGCGTGGCTACTACATCGACCACGCCAACACGTCCCGCGCGCCCGGTCATGCCACTGTCGGGTTGAAGCTGGGCGGCGAGGCCGGCGGCGGCTGGCGCTGGTTCGCGGACCTGCGCAACCTCGGCGACCGCCGCTGGATCGCGAGCACGAACGTCATCGCCGATGCCGGCGGCCGCGACGGGCGGAATTTCCTGCCCGGCGACGGCCGCTCGGTGTATGTCGGCCTCGAATGGCAAATGTAGAGCCGACCCTTGGTCGGCTCGCACTTCCGGGCCATCGACGAGCCGACCATGGGTCGGCTCTACGCTATGCCTTCACCAGCAGCTGCTTGGCGATGGCGCCGTGGAGCTTGCCGATGCCGCGCAGCAGGTGCAGCGTGGCGAACAGCAGGACCACGCCGCACACGAAGGCGATCGGCAGTTCCCACACGCCGAGCGTCGTCGCCGGCTCCCAGTACCCGAACCAGCCGCCGCTCACCGACCAGCCGTCGAAGGCGCCGAAGCCGATCAGCAGCGGCAGCACCGCCAGCGCGAGCGAGGTCGACAGCAGGCACACGGCGACCGTGAAGTAGAGGATGCCGAGCGGCAGCATCGCCAGCATGTACACCAGCGTCGACCAGGTGCGCGGATCGACGAAGACCTCCTTGATCCGCTCCAGCACCGGGCGGTCGCGGTCGGCGTACAGCGGCCGGCGCGGCATGCGTTCGCCGAGCATGGTCTCGACGATGCGGCCCTCGACCAGCGCCAGCAGCCGCACCGAGCCGAGGAACAGGATCACGAACGGCACGCCGATGATGATCACCGAGAGTCCCAGCGACAGCGAGATGCCGGTCACCACCCAGGTGAAGTAGAAGATGCCCGTCGCCAGCGCGAGGATCGAATAGAACATCGCGCCGTAGGTGCGCGGGTCCGCGGCCACGCCGAAGAAGCGGCCGAGCGCGGATTCGCGCTTCGGCGGCCGCGGCGCGCGCAGCGCGGTCTGCACGCGCACCTCGGTGTCGCGGTAGATGGCGGCGACCTCGTCCGGCGCGCCGTAGCTGCCGGCGACGGCGGCGATCACTTCGCCTTCCGTCTGGTCCGGATGCTCGGCGAGTTCCGAGCGCAGGTATTCCTCTGCGTCGTACAGCGCGTCCTGGACGAGCGCGGGGTCCGCGCCGGCCAGCGCTTGGCGCAGTTGCGTCAGGTAGTCGGGAATGGTGGTGGGCAGCGGCTGCTGGGTGGCGTTCATGCCGTGGATCCTTCGAGGACGGTGTCGACCGAGTCGCGGGTGGCGCGCCAGGCGTCGGCCCAGGCGCGAAGGGTGTCCCGCCCGACGGCGGTGATGCGGTAATAGCGGCGCGGCGGGCCGGACACGGACGGCTCCACGAAGCTCTCGAGCAGTGCCGAGCCTTCCAGGTTCCGGAGCACCGGGTACAACGCGCTCTGCTTGCCGGCGAGCACGCCGTCGCCGACCTGCTCGAGGCGCTTGGCGATCTGGTAGCCGTACATCGGTTCCGGGGCGGCGGCGAGCACGCCCAGCAGCGCCAGCGACACCGTGCCCGCGCTGAGTTCCTTCTGGAACTTGCGCAGCAGCGGCTCGGCCGGCTCGACAGGGGGAGGCGTCATGGGGGACTCCAGCTAGGTTGGAGGCAAGTCTATTGGTAACTTCGATATAGTGAATGTGCCACTAGTCATCCCGTTGCGGGCGGATTCGTCGGCCCCGCCCTCGCCCATTCATTCCGCCTCCGCAACGCCTTGACGCCGGGCCGCCCACCATCCGGCGGGCGGCCTCCCCCCAACCGGCCGCGGAGACACCCCATGCCACGCGGAGACAAGTCCAGCTACACCGACAAGCAGAAACGCCAGGCCCACCACGTCGAGGAGAGCGAGAAGAAGGAAGGTCGCTCGAAGGAAGATGCCGAGCGGATCGCCTGGGCGACCGTCAACAAGCAGGACCACGGCGGCAAGAAGAAGCACTGAGCGCGCGCGGGCGCGCGGCCTGCGGCAGAATCGGCGGACGTCCGCACCGGAGTCCGCCATGTCGCCTGCCTCGCTTCCCGCCAACGCGCTGCTGCCTCGCCTGTGCCTTGCCGTCGCGCTCGCCGCGGCCTGCGCGACGGCGCTGGCCGACGACACGACCGCCGACAAGGCCAAGCCGAAGACCTCGAAGGAACTGCTCGCCGCATCGTCGCCATCGGACTGGCGCACGCCGGATCCGGCGAACGTGCTGTACATGCAGGTACCCGCCGGGCGCGTGGTGATCGAACTCGCGCCGCGTTTCGCGCCGGAGCACGTCGGCAACATCCGCACGCTCGCGCACGGCCATTACTGGGACGGGCTGAGCATCTATCGCTCGCAGGACAACTTCGTCGTCCAGTTCGGCGACCCGACCGAGGACGAGAAGCAGCGCAAGCCGATCGGCGATGCGAAGGCACACCTGCCCGCGGAGTTCACGCGCGCCGCCGCGGGGCTGCCGTTCGACGCATTGCCCGACAGCGACGGCTGGGCGCCCGAAGTCGGTTTCAGCGAAGGTTTCCCGGCCGCGCGCGACCCGAAGTCCGGGCAGGCGTGGATGGCGCACTGCTACGGCACGCTCGGCGCCGGACGTGACGTCGCCGCCGATTCCAGCAACGGCACCGAGCTCTACATCGTCGACGGCCAGTCGCCGCGCGGACTCGACCGCAACATCACCGTCGTCGGCCGCGTGCTCAAGGGCATGGAACTGCTCAGCGTGCTGCCGCGCGGCCCCGAGCCGATGGGCATGTACGAGAAGCCCGCGCAGTACACGCCGATCCTCTCGATCGCGCTCGAGGCCGACGTGCCCGAAGCGCAGCGCACGCCGCTGCAGGTGCTGCGCACCGACACGCCGCTGTTCGCGCAACTCACCGAGATGCGCCGCAACCGCACGGACGAGTGGTACAAGGTGCCGGCCGGCCACATCGACCTGTGCAACGTGACGGTGCCGACGCGCACGCCGCCGAAGCCCTGAGCATCGTCACGCCGCATTGCGCCGGGGCTGCCTAGGCTGCCGGCACCCCCACGCGAGGCCCCACCGATGCCGACCCTGCGCATGCGCCTGACCGGGAGCCAGGACGATACCCGTGCCGTGATCAACCTCCTGCAGAGCCTGGAAGGCATCGAGCACGTGGAGGAAGTGTCCGACATGATGTCGCACATGGACGACGCCGACTCCAGTTCCGCCGGCCTGAGCGACGTCGCGGGGCCGGACGCGCACGAGCTCGAAGTGGAGGCGCCGAACGAGGCGACCGCGCGCAAGGTCCGCGACGCGGTGGAGACGCTGTCCTTCGACCTCGACGTACTGGTCGAGTTCGAGGCCGAAGACGAATGACGTAGAGCCGACCCATGGTCGGCTGGTGCAAGCGCAAGTCAGCCGACCATGGGTCGGCTCTACAGCTCTACCGTGCCGCGCCGTCGTAGTGGTGCACCTGCAGTGCGGCCAGGTCGACGTCGGGCAGGCAGCGCACGTTCACGGCCACCATCGGTTGGCCGCTCTTCGGGTCGGTCGCTTCGCTGAAGGGCGCGACGCCGCAGGTCTCGCAGGAGTGGTGCGCGATGCGCTCGCTGTTGAAGCGATAGGTGCCGTAGTCGCCCGCCTTCGACGTGAGCGTGAACGCGTCGCGCGGGAAGAACGCCAGCAGCGAGCCGCGACGGCGGCAGAGCGAGCAGTTGCAGTCGATCGCCTGCGCGACCTCGCCCTCGACGGTGAACGCGATCCGCCCGCAATGGCAGCTTCCGGAATGGGCCATGCGCGCGCTCCAGCGATTCGGGACCGGCAACGATAGCGCGACCGGGCCCGGCGCGCATGGCCCGGCCGTCGCATTGCGCCGCCGCCCTGATTGCCCCACCCTCCGTGGTTTCGTCTCTTCGGGGGAAGCAGCGATGCCGCGCAAGCGTCTATTCCTGGCCTGGGCGCTCGCCGCCGGGCTTCCACTGGCCGCGCAGGCACAGGCCCCCGCGGCCGGCAGCTGCGCCGACATCCCGGTCGTGGGCCGCGATGCCGCCGCCGTGTCCACGCCCAGCGCACCCGATGCCTGGGGCGGTCCCCGCACCGGCGCCGAGGCGACCCTGTCCGACCGCGTGGTCGGCTACTCGATCGACGCGACCCTCGATCCGGTCAAGCACACCGTCACCGGCCGCCAGCAACTCACATGGCGCAACCGCAGCGCGCAGCCGGTGTGCAGCGTGTACCTGCACCTGTACCTCAATGCATTCGAGGGCGCCGGCAGCACGTTCATGACCGAACTGCGGGAAGGCAACGACTCCTTCCGCAGCGACGTGAAGACCGAGGACGGCGAGTGGGGCTACATCAAGCTCCGCGACGTCGCCCAGGGCGGCAGCAAGGTGAAGTGGAGCTTCGTGCAGCCCGACGGCGGCCCGTCCACCGATCGCACCGTCGTCCGCCTCGACCTGCCGCAGGCGGTCGCGCCGGGCGCCACCACGCAGCTGGACATCGACTTCTTCGACCAGCTGCCGCGCGTGGTCGCGCGCACCGGCTACTTCGGCACCTTCCACCTGGTCGGCCAGTGGTTCCCGAAGATCGGCGTGCTCGAGCTGCCGGGCGAACGCGGCGCCACCGCGCCGCGCTGGAACGCGCACGAGATGCACGCGCACAGCGAGTTCTACGCCGACTACGGCCTCTACGACGTGCGCATCACCGTGCCGAAGGGCTACACGGTCGGCGCAACCGGCGAAGAGACCGGCGCGCCGGTGGAGAAGGACGGCAAGGTCACCCACCGCTTCGTGCAGGGCGACGTGCACGACTTCGCCTGGACCGCGGACAAGCGCTACGCCAAGCCGCTGGTCGGCTACTACGAAGGCGCCGGCAGCCCGAAGGTCACCGTGCGCGTGCTGTATCCGCCGGAGTACGAGAACAACGCGAAACCGGCGCTCGACGCCACGATCGACTCGCTGCGCTTCTTCTCCGACACGCTCGGCCCGTATCCGTACAGGACCGTGACGGTGGTGATCCCGCCGCACAACGCGGGCGAAGCCGGCGGCATGGAATACCCGACGTTCTTCACCGCCGACAGCTACGCGAACGTCGACAAGGGCACGATGTTCGCCGACGCGCTCGACTTCGTGACCATCCACGAGTTCGGCCATGGCTACTTCTACGGCCTCCTGGGTTCCAACGAGTTCGAGGAGCCGATGCTGGACGAGGGCCTGAACGAGTACTGGGACCAGCGCATGCTGCGCTCGGAGAAGCACGACCTGCACCTGACCACCACGCCGCTGAAGAAGCTCGGCATCGACCTGCGCCTGCCGGTGTTCGCGTACGAGCGGCTCGGCGCCATGAACGAGCATCCGGCCGACGCGATCGGGCAGAATTCGTGGAACCGCATGTCCGGCGGCAGCTACGGCACCGTGTACTCGCGCACCGCGACCACGATGCGCGACCTCGAGGCCCAGGTCGGCACGCCGGCGCTCGAACGCGCGTTCAAGCTGTACTACGCGCGCTGGAAGTTCCGCCACCCGAGCGCCGCCGACCTGCGCGCCGCGCTGGTCGAAGGCACCGGTCGCCCCGACGTCGTCGACCGCATCTTCGCCGACCAGGTCTACGACGTGAAGCCGGTCGACGACCGCATCGCGTCGTTCAGCAGCAATGAAGTGCTGCCGCAGCCCGGCTACGTGATGTACCAGGGCCGCCGCGTCGAACTCACGCCGAAGTCGCTCGACAAGGCCGTGTCCGACCGCCGCGACGCGTGGAAGAAGGCGCATCCCAAGGCGAAGCCGGGCGAAGGCGCGTTCCCGTACCGCACGGTCGTGCTGGTGCGCCGCGCCGGCGCCGACGTGCCCCAGGTGCTGCGCGTGAAGTTCGCCGACGGCAGCACCGCGACCGCCGCGTTCAACGGCGACCAGCCGTGGCAGCGCTTCACCTGGACGCGCAACGCCAAGGCCGTATCGATCGAACTCGATCCGGACGGCATGCACTTCCTCGATGCCGACCAGCTCGACAACAGCCGCACGATCGACGGCAACAGCGCCGTCGCGCGCCGCATGACGAGCCAGTTCGGCACTGCCCTGCAGACCCTCCTTGCCTTCCTGGTGAGCCTATGAACCGCTCCTCCCGTCGCGGCGGCTTCGGCGCCGCCTTCGCCGCGCTGAAGTCGGCGCTGCAGTGGCGCTTGCTGCTGCTCTGGATCCTCGCCACCCTCGTTCCGACGCTGCTGGTCGCCACCCCGCTATGGGGCACGCTCGACGCGCAGTTCGGGCATTCCGTGCATGCCGCGCAGATCGCCGCGGGCCAGGACATGTCGCTGCTGATGCAGGGCATGGCCAAGGCCAGCGAGAACTTCGGCTGGCTCGCACCGGTCATCGGCGGCAGCACGCTGCTGATGTTGCTGGTCGCGCCGTGGCTGACCGGCATGGTCATCGCCTCGCTGCGCGCCGGCCGCCGGCTCGGCTTCGGCGAGCTGGTGCACGGCGGCGTGTCCGAGTACTGGCGGATGCTGCGCATGATGCTGTGGTCGCTGATCCCGCTCGGCATCGCGCTGGCCATCGGCGGCGCCGTCATGGGTGCGATGGGCAAGGGCGCCGCGCACGCGGTCCTCGCCAGCGATGCCGATGCCGCGGGACGAAACGGCATGATCGTCGCCGGCATCGTGTTCGTGCTGCTCCACGCCACCGTCGAGGCCGGCCGCGGCTGGCTCGGCGCGGACCGCAACCTGCGTTCGGTCATCCGCGCCTGGTGGCGCGGCGTGAAGCTGCTGGTCCGCCGGCCGATCGCGACGCTGCTCGTGTACGTCGTCGCCAGCCTCGTCGGCTACGGCGTGGCCGTGCTGTTCGCGCTGTGGCGCGTGCACGCCGACGGCACCGGCACCGGAGCGTTCCTGCTGTCGTTCCTGCTCGGCCAGGCGGTCATCGCGATGGTGGCCTGGGCGCGCATCGCCCGGGTCACGGGCATGGCGACGCTCGCCGCGGGGCAGGACCGCCCCTGATCCGGCGCCGCCCCTAACGCGACAGCGATCACGTTCGCCGCCCCCCTGGCAGGGTAATCTCCCTGCCAGGGGGCCCAATGCAATCGGAATCCGGCAAGGAGCCGCGCTTCAACCGCCACGGCGATACATGCGCCGTGCGCCTGCTTGCGGCTTCGTCGCCCGCCGACGTGGTCGCGACCATCGCTGCGCGGCTGCCCGTGGCGATGGAGGCGGCGTTCTGGTCGACGGCGTGGCCCGAATCCATCGCCAGCCTTCCCGCGGATGCGCGCGACGTCGACATCGCGCGCGCGGTCCGCGAAGTGGCCGCGTGGCAGTCCGAGGGACGCTGCGATCCCCGCTACGTCGTGATCTGCACCGGCGCCGATGGCGGCACCGCCGTGCTGCGGCTCGCCGCGCCGATGCCCGCCACGGCAACGCCCGAAGCCCGCCTCGCCGCGACGCGCATGGCCGAAGCCCTGGCACTCGAACGGCTCCGCGGCGACGTCGCCCGCTTCGAGAAGTCCGAGCGCCTGCAGCACGCGCTATATGCGATCGCCGACATGGCCGGCTCCGGCCTCGACATGCCGGACATGCTGCGCGGCCTGCACCACATCGTCTCGGGCCTGATGTACGCCGAGAACTTCTACATCGCGCTGTACGACGAGGCGAGCGACAGCCTGCGCTTCGCCTACTTCGCCGACACCGTGGACCAGCACCAGTATCCGGCCGACGAGGTCGTGCCGATGTCGAGCCTCGAACGCGGGCTCACCTGGTACCTGGTCAAGGACGCGCGGCCGATGATGGGCAGCACCGAGGAGCTGCGCGCGCGCATGTCCGGCCCGCTGGAGTTGCACGGCGCCGACAGCAGCGACTGGCTCGGGGTGCCGATGATCCGCGACGGCCGCGTGCGCGGCGCGCTGGTCGTGCAGAGCTACCTCGAGGGCACCCGCTACACCCAGGGCGACATGAACCTGCTGGCGTTCGTGGCCGAGCATGCGCTCACCGCGATGGAACGCCGCGAGGCGCGGGCGCAACTCGAGCACCGCGTCGAGGAGCGCACCCGCCAGCTCGCCGAGGCCAACCGCGACCTGAGCCGCGAGGTCGCCGAGCGCCAGCGCGGCGAACGCCTGCAAGCCGCGCTGTACCGGCTCGCCGCGCTCGCCAGCAACGAGGAGGGCAGCGACGCCTTCTACCGCAGCGTGCACCAGATCGTCGGGGGCCTGATCAACGCGCGCAATTTCTACATTGCGCTGGTGTCCGCCGACGGCACGGAGGTCACCTTCCCGTACGCGGTCGACGCCTGCGAGACGGACTGGTCGCCGCGTTCCTTCGGCCGCGGCATGACCGAATACGTGATGCGCGCCGGCAAGCCGCAGGTCGTGGACACGCCGCGCATGCTCGAGCTGGTGCGCGAAGGCGAGGTCGATCCGCGCTTCGTCGACGGCACCGTGACCAGCTGGCTGGGCGCGCCCCTGCTCGGCAGCGGCGGTGTTTCCATCGGCGCGGTCGCGGTGCAGTCGTATTCGCAGAGCCGCGGCTACGATGCGCGCGACGCCGAACTGCTCGCCTTCGCCGCGCACCAGATCGCCAACAGCCTGCAGCGCCGCATCGCCGCCGAGGAACTGCGCGTGGCGAACACGCGCCTCGAGGAACGCGTCGAGCGCCGCACCCGCGAGCTGCGCGAACAGGTCGCGCAACGCGAACAGGCCGAGGCGCGGCTGCGCCACCAGGTGATGCACGACCCGCTCACCGGCCTGCCGAACCGGGTCCTGCTGCGCGAACGCATCGACCGCGCGGTGGCGGGCATGCGCGACGGCGCGCGGCGGCCGTTCGCGCTGCTGTACATCGACGTGGACCGGTTCAAGCAGATCAACGACACGCTCGGCCACCTGGTCGGCGACGACGTGCTGCGCGAGGTCGCGCAGCGGCTGTCGCGCATCGCGCCGGCGCCGGACCTGGTCGCGCGCCTGTCGGGCGACGAGTTCGCGATCCTGGTCGAGGAACTCGACGGTGCCGAAGACGCGAGCCGCATCGCCACCTGGGTGATCGAGGCCTTGCGGCGCCCGGTGCTGGTCGGCGAGCGCGCGGTGCAGACCAGCGCCAGCATCGGCATCGCCGTCGGCGACCGCGGCTACGTGGACACCGACTCGGTGCTGCTCGACGCCGATCTCGCGCTGTACCGTGCCAAGGAGCGCGGCCGCAACCGCTGCGTGGTCTTCGACGACGAACTGCAGCGCGCTGCGCGCGACGGCCTGGCGCTCGAGCGGCAGATCGGCGAAGGCCTGGAACGCGACGAGTTCCAACCCTGGTTCGAACCGCTGGTGCGCCTGGACGACGGCGAAGTCATCGGCCACGAGGCGCTGCTGCGCTGGCACCATCCGCGCCGCGGCGTGCTGCTGCCGGGCCAGTTCCTGCAGGTCGCCGAGGACAGCGGCCACCTCGACGCGATCGACTGGCGCATCTTCGAGCGCGCCTGCGCCGCGGCGGCCTCGCTGCCCGGTGACGGCTTCGTGTCGATCAACCTCGGCGCGCGCGTGTTGCGCGACGCCGAGCTGGATGCCCGCCTGGCCGCGCTCGTCCGCGCCGCCGGCCTCAAGCCCGGCCGCCTGTGCGCGGAACTGGGCGAAGACGCGCTGCTGCAGGATCCGGATGCCGTCGCCGACGTGCTGCACCGCCTGCGCGATGCAGGCATCGACGCCATGCTCGACGACTTCGGCACCGGTCGCTCCTCGCTGCCGGTACTGCATCGTTTCCCGCTGCGCATGATCAAGATCGACCGCTCTGTGGTGGCGCTGCTCGATGGCGACGGCGACGGCGGAAGCGAAAGCGGCAACGCCGACGACAGCCGCGGCCGTGGCCGCGCGGTCCTCGCCGCGGTCATCGCCCTCGCCCGCACCCTGGGGCTGGAAGCGCTCGCAGTCGGCGTCGAGAACGAAGCCCAGCGCAAGGCGCTGCTGGCGATGGGCTGCCACTACGGCCAGGGCTTCCTGTTCGGCCGCGCGCATCCCGCGCCCGCGTCTCGATCCCTGCGCTGAGCGCGCGGTATCCTGCCGGCATGGCAGGCAACATACGCATCGGCATCGGCGGCTGGACCTACGCGCCCTGGCGCGACAACTTCTATCCGAAGGGCCTCGTGCAGCGCCGGGAACTCGAGTTCGCGAGCCGGCACGTCACCGCGATCGAGGTCAATGGCACCTGGTACGGCGCGCAGAAGCCGGCGATCTACGCGAAGTGGCGCGACGAAGCGCCCGACGGCTTCGTGTTCTCGGCCAAGGCGCCACAGCGCATCACCCGCTCGCGGGTACTCGCGAATGCCGGCGCGCAGGTCGAGGATTTCCTCGAAGGCATCGCGACGCTCGGACCCAGGCTCGGGCCGATCGTGTGGCAGTTCGAGCAGGGCCGGCGCCCGCAGCGCGAAGACCTCGCCGCATTCGTCGCCGCGCTTCCGGCCAGCGCCGGCGGCGTGGCGTTGCGCCATGTGCTGGACGTTCGCGATCCCGAATGCATCGATGCCGGCTATCTCGCGCTCGCGCGACGACATGGTTGCGCGACGGTATTCACCGACTCGACGGAATACCCGTCCTTCGCCGACCTCACCGCGCCGTTCGTCTATGCGCGCCTGATGCGCTCGCGCAGCGACGAGGCGACCGGCTATCCGGCCGCGGAACTGCGGCAATGGGCCGAGCGCATCCGCGAGTGGGCGCGCGGCGGCGCGCCCGCGGACCTGCCCTACCTCGATGCTGCGGCGCCGGTCTCCACCCCCATGCCGGGGCGCGACGTCTTCGTGTTCTTCATCTCCGCCGCGAAGGAACGGAATCCGGCCGCGGCGATGGCCCTGCTGCGGCTCCCCGGGCTCAACGGCCCCGCTGGCTGATCGCCACGCTGCCCAGGATCAGCAGCGCCGACAGCGCCATGCGCCAGGTCGGCGCCTCGCCGAGCAGCATCCAGGCCCACAGCACGCCGAACACCGGGATCAGGTAGGTCACCGTCGAGGCCCGGCTCGCGCCGATGCGCGCGATCAGGCGGTAGTACATGACGAACGCGAGCCCGGTGCAGACCACGCCCAGCAGGCCCGCCGACCACAGCGACGCGACGGCGAGCGGATGTGCCGGCCACGTCGCGATCGCGAACGGCGCGGTCAGCAGCGCCGAGGTGCCCAGCGTCGCCGATGCGACCGCCGCCGGCGGCAGCCCGGTCAGGTGCCGGCGTACCAGGTTGATGCCGACGCCGTAGAGGAAGGCCGCGGTCGCGCCCGCCGCCACGGCTTGCGCGACGCCACTGCCTGCGGTGCGTCCGCTGGCGAGCACGACCACGCCCGCGAAGCCGACCACCAGCGCAACCGACCGCCGCACGCCGATCCGTTCGCCGAAGAACAGGAAGCCGACCAGCGCGGTGAACAGCACGGTCATCGCGTTGGCGATCGCGCCGATCCCGGCGGGCGCGCGTTCCGCGCCCCATGCGAACAGCAGGAACGGCACGGCCGAATTGATCGCGCCGATCAGCGCCAGCTTCGGCCAGAGCCGGAGCGGGAAGCGGTCGCGCGCGCGCCACAGGAACGGCAGCAGTACCAGCGAGCCGAGGGCGAGCCGCACCGCCACCAGCGGGAACGGGCCGAAGTCGGCGGCGGCCACGCGCATGAACAGGAACGAGGCGCCCCAGATCGCCCCGAGGACCGCGAGTTCGAGCGGCGTGAACCAGGTGCGCGACTGGAGCGAAGCTTGGGGGAGGGACAGGGCCGGACTGGACATGGGCACACCAGGCGTTGCGGTTGCGCCATTTTCCGGTGCCGCCGGCGCGCCGCAAGCGCATACTTTCCGGGTCTGCCATGAACCAGATTTGAGGCTCGAATGGCCCTGCGCTCCGACTGGCTCCCCGCCCTCGCCGCTTTCGAGGCCGCCGCGCGCCACCAGAACTTCGCGCACGCCGCGGACGAGCTGAGCCTGACCGCGAGCGCAGTCAGCCATCATGTTCGCAAGCTCGAGGACCGGTTGGGCGTGGCGCTGTTCCATCGCCATGCGCGCGGCGTGCAGCTGACGCCGGACGGTCGGCGCCTGGCGGACGCCGCCGGCAGCAGCCTCGCCGACCTCGATGATGCGGTCCGCGGCGTGCGTGCCGCCAGCGAGGACGAAACCCTGGTACGCGTCGCGACGTTGCATTCCTGGGCCTGCGGCTGGCTGCTGCCGCGCCTCCCCGCGTTCGCCGCCGCGCACCCGGACCTTCGCCTCAGCATCGAAACCGGCTTCGCGCTGGCGCGCTTCGAGGAAGGCGGCCCTGACCTCGCGATCCGCTACGGCGACGGGCAGTGGCCCGCCCTCGCCTCGCGGCTGTTGCTGCGCGAAACCCTGTTCCCTGTCGCGGCGCCGGGCCTGGCCGGCATCGACACCATCCGCACGGCGGACGACATCGCCGCGTTGCCGCTGGTCGCGGATCTGGGGCGGCAAGGCTGGCCGGACTGGTTCCGGGCCGCGGGCGTGCGGCACGCGGAACCTCGCGAACGCTATCGCTTCACCGACTCGAACGCGGCCCTCACCGCGGCGGCGCAGGGGCTGGGCGTGGCGCTGGCGCGCGAGCACATCATCGCGCCGTTCCTGGACTCGGGCGCGCTCGTGCGCCTGCCCGGGCCGACGCTCGACGCGCGCTACGGCTATTTCCTCGCATGGCCCTCGCACCGGCGGCTGCGCCCGTCGGCGCAGGCGTTCGCCAACTGGCTGTTGCACGCGGCGGGCGACCCTACACTAGCCGCATGATCGCCATCCGACTGGTCGAACCCGACGTCGCCGCCCGATGACTTCCGCCGACAACCGCAAGGCGTTCCTGCAGATCCACTTCTGCGTGCTGCTGTGGGGCTTCACCGCCATCCTCGGCAAGCTCATCACGCTGCCCGCGTTGCCCTTGGTGTTCTGGCGCATGCTGCTGGTGACCGGTGCGCTCGCCTGCGTGCCGCGCGTGTGGCGCGGGCTGCGCGCGATGCCGGCGCGGCTGCGCTGGTCGTACGCGGGCATCGGTGTACTCGTGTCGCTGCACTGGCTCACGTTCTACGGATCGATCAAGCTGGCGAACGCTTCCGTCGGCGCCACGTGCATGGCGCTGGCGACGGTGTTCACCGCGCTGGTCGAACCACGGCTCGCGCGCAGCCGGTTCTCGTGGCGCGAGGTCGCGCTCGGCGTGGCCGTGCTGCCGGGCGTCGCGCTCGTGGTCGGCGGCGTGCCGGCCGGCATGCGCATCGGCATCCTCGTCGGCACGGTGTCGGCACTGTTCGTCGCGCTGTTCGGTTCGCTCAACAAGCGCCTGGTCGAGCACGCCGATCCGCTGACGATGACCGCGCTCGAACTCGGCTCGGGCACGCTCGCGATGTGCGCGCTCGCGCCGCTGATGCCCTTCGTGTTCCCGGTCTTCGCCGGCGACCTGCTCGTGCTCCCGGGTGGGCGCGATGCGCTCCTGCTGTTCGTGCTGGCGATGGCCTGCACCCTGCTGCCGTTCGCGCTGTCGCTGGTGGCCTTGCGGCACATGAGTGCGTTCGCGGCGCAGCTGGCGGTGAACCTCGAGCCGGTCTACGCGATCGTGCTGGCGATCCTGCTGCTGGACGAACAGCGCGACCTCTCGCCGGCGTTCTACGGCGGGGTCGCCATCATCCTCGGCGCGGTCCTGGCCTATCCCTTGCTGGTCCGGCCGCGACGGCTGGAGCACGTCGAGGTGCTGGCAACCGGCGAGGCCAGGGACATCACCCGCTAGCGAGCCCGGGCAGTCCATACGCCCCCGGCTTGGCGCGGCGCCGCATGCAGGCAGGCCAGCCCCGCGCTAGGCTCCAGCGCAAGGCGCAGCCCGCGCCGCCATGGGGGAAGACGAATGAACGCGAACGCACAGGCCGACCTCGGCAAGCTGGTGCTGCGCCTCGTGCTGGGCGTGCTGGTCCTGCTGCACGGCGTCGCGAAGCTGCGCGGCGGCGTCGGCCCGATCGGCGAGATGCTCGCCGCGCACGGGATCCCGGCGTTCGTCGCCTATGGCGCCCTGCTGGGCGAAGTCGTCGGGCCGCTGCTGCTGATCGCCGGTTTCCATGCGCGCATCGGCGCGCTCCTGGTCGCGATCAACATGCTGTTCGCGTTCGGGCTTGCCCATCTCGGCCAGCTCGGCATGCTCAACGAGCAGGGCGGCTGGCAGCTCGAACTGCAAGGCATGTACCTGGGCACGGCCGTCGCACTGGCCCTGCTCGGTCCCGGCCGTTACAGCGTGAACGGCCGCTGAGGCCTCGACGGCCCGCGGAACCCGCGGGCCCTTCCATCGGTCTGTAACGGCATGGAACCCCTGTCCCGACGACTTCCCCGGCGCGATTTCGTCGCCGGTTCGACCCTGGCGGTCGCTGCCCTGGCGCTGGGTTGCAGCCGGCGCGGCGACGCCACGCCCGTGCCGACACCGACACCGACGCCGACCGGCAAGGTCAGGATCACGGCCTTCTCCGATGACGGGCGGCGCCTGCGCACCGAATCCGTCGACAAGGTCGTGAAGACCGACGCGGAGTGGCGGCGGCAACTTCCGCCGCTTTCGTACGAAGTCGCGCGCCATGCCGATACCGAACGCCCGTTCACGGGGCCGCTGCTCAACGAGCATCGGAAGGGCGTGTTCCGGTGCCTGTGCTGCGACACCGCGCTCTACGACTCGGCGACCAAGTTCGAATCGGGCACCGGCTGGCCGAGTTTCTGGCAGCCGATCGCGCCGAACAACGTCGCCGAAATCCGCGACCGCACCTTCGGGATGGTCCGCACCGCGATCTCGTGCGCGCGCTGCGATGCGCACCTGGGCCACGTTTTCGATGATGGTCCACGTCCCACCGGCCTGCGCTATTGCATGAATTCGGCCGCGCTGCGCTTCGCGCGGGGAGCCACCGCATGACCCTGCGACGCCACACACTGTCCGCCTGCGCCGCCGCCGTGCTGCTCGGCGCCTGCAACCTCGCCGGCGCGCGCAGCAACCCGGTCGCGCTGCCCGACCCGAAGCTCGACATCCCGCGGGCCGCGAAGCCCGGCAAGGCCGTCGCGGTTTTCGCGGGCGGCTGCTTCTGGGGCGTCGAAGCGGTGTTCGAGCACGTCCGCGGCGTCAAGGACGCGACGTCCGGCTACTCCGGCGGTGGCGCGCTCAGCGCGCACTACCAGATCGTCGGCACCGGCCGCACCGGCCACGCCGAATCGGTGCGCGTGACCTACGATCCGTCCCAGGTCACCTACGGCCAGCTGCTGAAGGTATTCTTTTCGGTCGCGCACGATCCGACCCAGCTCGACAGGCAATCGCCGGACGTCGGCCCGCAGTACCGCTCGGAAGTCTTCACCGCCAGCAAGGCGCAACGCGATGTCGCGACCGCGTACATCGCCCAGCTCGACGCGGCGAAGGTGTTCGACAAGCGCATCGCCACGCGGGTCGAGCCGCTCGACGGCTTCTATCCCGCCGAGGCCTACCACCAGGACTACCTGCGCCTGCACCCGGACGAGCCCTACATCGTCTACAACGACGCGCCGAAGCTGGTCGAGCTCAAGCGGCTGTTCCCCGCGCTTTACCGCTGATGCAACGTTCGGGCTGACGCGCATGCAACGCATCGAGTTCGTGCTCGACCGGGAGTTCATCGAACTCAACCAGCTGCTCAAGCTTGCCGGGCTCGCGGACAGCGGCGGCGCGGGCAAGGCGCTGGTCGCCTCCGGCGGGGTCCGCGTGGACGGCGCCACGGAGCTGCGCAAGACGGCCAAGATCCGCGCCGGGCAGATCGTCCGGCTCGATTCGGCCGAGATCCGGGTGCTGGCCCCCTGAGGCGAGCTTCGCGGCGGGTGTGATGCCGGGGGTGTGATGTTTTTGCCCTCCGTGCGAATCATCATGTCGAAGGGCGCATGGGTGCCCGCCAGGGGACCACGATGGAGCTCGCAGACGCCACGACGCGCGACGCCCACCGCGAATTCGCCGACCTGCTCGAACGCCATCGCGGCATCGTGCTCAAGGTCGCCGGCAGCTATTCGGCCAACCCGGACGATCGCGCCGACCTCGCCCAGGACATCGCGGCGCAGTTGTGGCGCGCGTGGCCGTCGTACGCCCCCGACCGGCCGGTCACGACCTGGATGTACCGCATCGCGCTGAACGTCGCGATCTCGCACCTGCGCGGCCGCTCGCTGCGCGACCGCCACCACGTGCCCTACGACGAGGAACTGCACGCGGCCGGTGCCCACGACGCGGCGGCGGCGATCGACGACGACCACGAAACCGCCCAGCAGCTGCGGATGCTCGAACGCGTGATCGCCGCGCTGCCGCCACTGGATCGCGCGCTCATGCTCCTTTACCTCGACGAGCGCAGCCAGCGCGAGATCGCGGACGTGCTCGGCATCAGCGAAAGCAATGTCTCCACCCGGATCTCGCGCCTCAAGCAGCGCATCCGCGACGAATTCTGACCCGCCCCACCCGCAAAGGACACCGACGATGGAACTCGACGATTTCAAGACCGCCTGGCAAGCCCTCGATGCACGCCTGGACCGGCAGGACCGCGTCCAGCTCGAACTGCTGCGCGGGCAGCGCGTTGACCGCGCGCGGCGCAACCTGCGCCCGCTCTTCATCGGCATGGCCTTGCAGGGCCTGCTCGGGCTGGGCCTGGTCGTGCTCGGCGTCGCGTGCTGGAAGCACAACCTCGACGCGCCCGGCCTGTTCGCCACGGGCATCCTGCTGCATGCCTTCGGCGTGGTGAACATCGCCTTCGCCGGCATCGTCTGCGGCCTGGCGTCCACCACCGGCTACGACGCACCGGTGCTGGCGATCCAGAAGCGCCTGCGCCTGCTGCTGCGCGTGCAGGTGCTGAATTCGAATGCCTGCGGCGCACCCTGGTGGATCATGTGGGTGCTGGTGGTGGTCGGCTTCGCCGGCCTGTCGCCGGTGCGCGCCACGGGTGGGACGCCGGCGTGGATCTGGGCGAGCCTGGCGATCGGTGTCGTCGGCATGGTCGCGACCTGGGCGTGGACCGCGCGGACCGCGCGCAAGCCGGCCGGGCTTTACGCGCGCATCGACGATGGCGCGGATGGCATCCGCCGGAACCTGCGCCTGTTCGACGACATCGAGCGCTTCGAGCGCGACTGAGCGCGATCGGGCGCGAGGCCGCGCGAACGGGCCGCGCAAAAAGAAGGGCCGGCGAAATGCCGGCCCTTCTTCGTCACCAGGCAGCGGCCGCAGGCGCGGCCGCCGCGGCACGCATCACTTCTTGCGCTTCGCCAGCCAGGCGGTGACCTGCGGCAGACGCTTCTCGATCACTTCGCGGCGGTACTTGATGCCCGCGATCGCGGTGTCGGTGGCGCGACGCGAGCTCTTCGCGATGTAGGCGTCGGCGAAGGCGTTGAGCTTGTCGACCATCTTCGGGTCGCGCGAACCGCCGCCGATGCCGGGGTAGTAGCGCGAACGCGAGGTCGAGTCGACCAGCTTGTCCACCTGTTCGCGGTGCGCGACCACGTAATCGAACGCCATGTCCGAGTGGCCGCTGCCGGCGACGCGGGCGATCATGCCCGCGCTGTTGGTCGCGCCCGGCTCGTCGGTGAGCGCCAGGTCCAGTGCGCGCTTCGCGAGGGCATCGTCCTTGGCGATCGCCAGCAGGCCGTACAGCTGGTCCTTGATCAGCGGCGTGGTCTCGGCCTGGGCTTGGGCGTGCAGCTTGTCCCAGGTGGCGGCGTCGGCATGCTGCGCGACGATGCCCAGGATCACGTTGCGCAGCACCACCGGCACGGCGTCGCCGCCAGCGGCGAAGCGGCGCTGCGCTTCGGCGATCACGGCCTGGTCGTCGAGGCCGGACAGCGTGCCGATCATCGTGCTGCGGAGACGGCGCACCGGATCGGCTTCGCCCGGCTTCGCTTCCCAGCCCAGGCGCGCGAACACCGGCTGCAGCGTGGCCTTCGCGTACTTGCGGAACGCGGCCTGCTGCTTCGCATCACCCTCGTAGTAGTAGTCGATCGACGACAGCGCGCCGGCCACTTCCTGCCACAGCTCCGGCGCCGCATCGGCGGGCACCGCGGCGGCGAGGTCGAGGTAATCGCTCAGCGGCTGTTCGCCGGCCATGCCCAGCGCCCAGATGTCGTTCATCAGGCCGAGCTGGTCGATGGTGGCGAGCTTGCCGAAGCCGCCGCGCAGCTGCGCGACCTGCGCCGCGGGATACAGCGTGCGGAAGTAACCGGCCTGGCCGGAGTTCACGAGCAGGGCGCCGCAACCCGGCACCTGCAGCGTCGCCTTGCCGTCGACGACGGTGCGCGCGGGCGCGGAGCCGCCGACGGTCGTCGCGACCACCGGCACGTGCCAGGACAGCGGCGTCTTGCCGGGGCGGTCGCGGGTGAACTCGCCCTGCGACAGCTGCACGGTGGTGTTGCCGCCCGTGCACGTCGCCGAGTCCACCTTGATCATCGGGATGCCCGGCTGCAGGGTGAAGTCGTGCGCGATCTGCGTGATCGGCTTGTCGGACACCGAATCCACCGCCGCCCACAGGTTGTCGGAGACGGCGTTGCCGTAGGCATGCGCCTTGATGTACTTGCGCACGCCGTCGCGCCAGGTGTCTGCGCCGACGTAGGCCTCGAGCATGCGGATCACCGCCTCGCCCTTGGAATAGGTGATCGAGTCGAAGGCCTGGCTGGCCTGCTCGACCGTCTCGACGTGCTGCACGACCGGGTGCGTGGTCTCGATCGCGTCGCGGCTCATCGCGGACTCGCGCACGCCCACGGCCGACAGCGCGGTGTTCCATTCCGGATGCAGCTTGGCGGTGGTGCGGCTCTCCATCCACGAGGCGAAGCCTTCGTTGAGCCACAGGTCGTCCCACCACGCCATGGTCACCAGGTCGCCGAACCACTGGTGCGCGATCTCGTGCGCGCCGGTGGAGAAGATCGCTTCCTTGGTCGATTCGGTCGAGATGCGCGGGTCGAACAGCTGCGCGTACTCGAAGGTGTAGATCGCGCCCCAGTTCTCCATCGCGCTGAAGAACTGGCTGCTGCCCGGCGACGCGATGTTGTCGAGCTTCGGCAGCGGATACGGCACGCCGAAGTAATCGTTGTATTCCTTGATCACCGCGGCGGCGGACTCGAGCGAGAACTTCGCCTGGTCGGCCTTGCCCTTCTGGGTCACGACGCCGATCTCGACGCCGTCGGCCATCGTGGTGGCGCGGTCGAAATCGCCCAGGCCGAAGAACAGCAGGTAGGTCGACATCTTCGGCGACTGCTGGAAGCGCACGCGCTTGGTGCCGTCCTTCAGCTCGGTCGTCTCGGCGGCCGGCATGTTGCTCACCGCCATCTGCGCCGACGGCACGATCGCGGTCAGGGTGAACGTCGCCTTGTGGTTGGGCTCGTCCCACGACGGGATGAAGCGGCGCGCGTCCGAATTCTCGAACTGGGTGTACAGCGCGCGCTTCTTGCCCGAATCGGTGTCGTAGTCGATCGCGAACAGGCCGTTGGCCTGCGTCCCGATCTTGCCGGTGTAGTCCAGCGCCAGCGTGTACTCGCCCTTGGCCAGCGGCTTGTCGAACGTGAACGTCGCGGTCTGCGCGTCGTTGTCGATGGCGACCTTGGGCGCGCCCAGCGCCTTGCCGCCCTTGGGCGTCAACATCGCCTTCGGGAAGGTCATGTCGATCTGGTTCAGCACGATCGTCGTGGTCGGCTCGTCGACCCGGAGGTCGATCGCGATCCTGCCGTCGAACGCGAGCTTGTCGGCGTGCGGGGTGACCTGGATCTCGTAGTGCAGCGGCTCGACGTTGCGCGGCAGCTGGGTGGTCGCGTCGGTGACGACGGGCGCGACGTGGGCGGGCATGCCGGTCGCCGGCGCGTCGGCCGCCTGGAGGGCAGGCAGGGCGAAGGCGGTGGCGGTGGCGCCCATGCCGGCGAGCGCCAGCGTGATGGCGGATACGAGGTGGCGACGCATGGAGGAATCCCCGGGGAGTGGAACCTCCGATGGTGGGGCGCGGCCCGCGGCGCCGACACCCCCGGAAGTCACGCCCGGGGGGCTGGCAGCGGTTTCAGTCGTATTCGGCCAGGGGCGTCTCCGCCGGGCAGCGCTTGTCGGGGAAGCCGTAGCTGCGGCGCAGCTTGCGCCCGCATTCGCCGATCGCGTCCACGTCGCCCTCGCCCGCCGCGCACTTCGCGTCGAACGCGCGAAGGAAGGCCTCGCGGCGATGCACGAAGGATTCGCCGCACTTGCGCGCCAGCCGGATCCGCTCGAGGTCTTCCTGCACCGGGTTGCTGCCGGACAGGCCGTACTCGCGCAATTCGTCCGGCGTGAGCAGCCGCAGCTGGCTGCTCGGCACGGTCATCATCATGTCGGCGACCGCCACGTCCACGCCGTTGCGCGCGAAATAGTCCTTGATGTTGTCGTGCACCGCGCGCAGCTCCGATTCGAGTTCCGCGCGCGTGGTCGCGTCCGAATGCAGGCGGATGATGCGGTGGATGCCGACATCGCCGGAAACGATGCGGTTGTCGCCCGCGGCGAGGATGAACACGCAGGCGCTGTGGCACGCGGAGCCTTCGCGCACCCAGATCGTCCAGTGCGCATCGCCGATCGCGTCGCCCGCGCGGATGCCATCCTCGACCTGGCCGCCCGCGGAATCGATGTCGAGGATGCGCTTGCCGATCTCCATCCGGTCGGCCATCGCCGACACGCGCTCGACCAGGTCGGCGAAATCGGCTGAGATCTTGCCGCTGTAGCGCAAGCGCAGCACGCCGGCCTCGCGGCAGGGCCGCACCGCGTCAGCGACGGCGAAGAAGCCGAGGTCCGCGAGCGGCTCGCCTTCGCCGGCGGTGGCGTAGTCGGTTTCGCAGCCGAGGGTTGCGGTGCCGGACTCGAGCTTCGCCGCGGGCCATTCGGTGCCCTTCAGGACGTCCCTCGTGGCGGGCACGACCTTGGGCGCCGGCGTGCTGATCGCACCGCCCTCGTCGGCCGCGCTCGCCACGGTCTTCGCGGGTTCGGCGGTCGCGGGCGCCGGCGGCTCGGGGGCACGGCACGACGCCAGCGCGAGGCACGCGGCCGCGAGGAGCAGGCGCCCCAGGGGCAGGCGCGCCTTTGGAGGTTGTATCGGCATGCGCTGGGGCGGCGGGCGGGCCTTCCAGTTTATGGCGCGGCGCCGTGTGCCGGATCAATGGGTGATGAATGTTCCTTCGCGCGCAGCGCAACGAGGCCCGCCACCGCCGCCAGCGCCGCGCCCGTCCAGAATGCGGACGCCGGCCCCCACGCCTCCCACAACGCCCCCGCGCCGCCGCTGGCCAGCAGCAATGCGACGCCCGACACCAGGTTGAACATCCCGAACGCGGTGGCTCGATACGCCGCCGGCACGCGATCGACGACCAGGCTGGCGAGGATGCCCTGGGTCAGGCCCATGTGCAGGCCCCAGGCGGCGATGCCGGCGAACGCGAGGGCGATGCCGCCGTCCACCGCCAGCAGCGCATCGCCCACCACCAGCGCAAGCATCCCGGCCGCGAGCAGCCGCCGACGCGGCATGCGGTCGGACAGCCAGCCGGCGGGATAGGCGGTGGCCGCGTACACCACGCTCATCACCACCAGCACCATGGGTACCCACGCCACCGGGAGCCCGCGGTCGCTGGCGCGCAGCACCAGGAAGGCTTCGCTGAAGCGCGCCAGCGCGACGAGGCCGCCGAGCGCCGCCAGTCGCCAGAACGGCGCGCCCAGGCGCGACAGGCCCTCGCGCGTGATCGGCAGGCGCGCCGTCCGCGCGTGCGTGTCGGGCGGTTCGCGCACCGCCGTCGCGAGCAGCAGCACCGCGATAAATCCCGGGATCACCGCAACCCACAACACGCTGCGGATGTCGTCGGCGAACACCGTCATCAACACCACTGCGAGCAGCGGCCCGACCACCGCACCGATCGTGTCCATCGACTGGCGCAGGCCGAATGCCGCGCCGCGGATCGACGCCGGCGTGATGTCGCCGACCAGCGCGTCGCGCGGCGCGCCGCGGATCCCCTTGCCGAAGCGGTCGAGCAGGCGCGCGGTGGCGACGGCCGCGACGGACCCGGCGAGCGGGAACAGCGGCTTCACCACCGCCGCCAGGCCATAGCCGAACAGCACCAGCGGCTTGCGACGGCCAAATGCATCGCTGGCCCAGCCGGAGAACACCTTGGTGAACAACACCGTCGCCTCGGCCGCACCCTCGAGCAGGCCGATCGTGAGCATGCTCGCACCGAGCGTCGTGGCCAGCAGCACGGGCAGCAGGCTGTGCACGATCTCCGAACCCATGTCGGTGAACAGGCTGACGAAGCCGAGCATCCATACCGCGCGCGGAATGGCGGGTCGTTGGGTGGCGCGCATCCTTGTGCTCCATGGCCTGGCAAGGGGCGAGCATAGCGCTCGGCATGCTAGGGTCGGCGTCACGCAAACCAGGGGAGTCCGCCATGCCCGCATCCATCGCCAGGCCGGCGTTGCTCGCGCTGATCCTGCTGGCCTTGCCGGTGCTGATCGCTCCGGCGCTTGCCGCCCCGGGGCGCGCCGCGCCCGACGCACTCGCGGGCGCGCCGGCTGCGTCGGCGACGCCAGCCGAGCAGGCCCGCTGGCGCCAGCGCGCGGCGGCCACCACGATCGAACGCGACGACTGGGGCATCGCCCATGTGCATGGCCGCACCGACGCGGATGCGGTATTCGGCATGGTTTATGCGCAGGCCGAGGACGACTTCAACCGCGTCGAAACGAACTACATCAACGCGATGGGCCGGCTTGCCGAAGCCGAGGGCGAACCGGCCATCTGGCAGGACCTGCGGATGAAGCTGTTCATCGACCCGATGGAGCTGCAACGCCTGTACGGCAAGAGCCCCGCATGGCTGCAGGCGCTGATGACGGCGTGGGCCGACGGCCTCAACTACTACCTTGGCACGCATCCCGGCGTGCATCCGCGCGTGATTCGCCACTTCGAACCGTGGATGGCGCTGAGCTTCAGCGAAGGCAGCATCGGCGGCGACATCGAGCGCGTCTCGCTGAAACAGCTCGCGGCGTTCTACGGCGGCGAACACGATCCGGCGCGCGACATCGCGCTGGCGCTCGCCGACGATCCCGCGAGCTGGGCCGAGCCCACCGGTTCCAACGGCATCGCGATCGCCCCGAAGCTCACCGCCGACGGCCATGCGCTGCTGCTGATCAACCCGCACACCTCGTTCTTCTTCCGCTCCGAACTGCAGATGACGAGCGACGAAGGCCTCGACGCCTATGGCGCGTCGACCTGGGGCCAGTTCTTCGTCTACCAGGGCTTCAACCGGCACATCGGCTGGATGCACACGTCAACCGGGGCCGACGTGGTCGACGAATTCGCCGAAACGATCGTGCATGGCGCCGACGGCAAGCTGGCCTATCGGTTTGGCGACGCGTTGCGCCCGGTCACGACCCGCGCGATCACGGTGCCGTATCGCGCCGCGGACGGCACGATGGCGCACCGCACGTTCACGGCGTACTTCACCCACCACGGCCCGGTCGTGCGCGCCGCCGACGGCAAATGGATCGCGACGGCACTGATGAACCGGCCGATGGAAGCGCTGGAGCAGAGCTGGCTGCGCACAAAGGCCACCGACCTGGCGAGTTACCTCAAGGTCGCGGAACTCAAGGCCAACTCCTCCAACAACACGCTGTTCGCCAGCGACAAGGGCGAGATCGCCTACCTGCACCCGCAGTTCATCCCGGTGCGCGACGACCGCTTCGACTACACGCAGCCGGTGGACGGCAGCGATCCGGCGACCGACTGGAAGGGACTCACGCCGCTGGACAAGCAACCGCGCGTGATCGATCCGGCCGCCGGCTGGGCCTACAACACCAACAACTGGCCGTACTCCGCCGCCGCGGCGGACAGCCCGAGGCAGGGCGATTTCCCGCGCTACATGGACAGCGTGGGCGAGAACCCGCGCGGCGTGCACGCGATGCGCCTGCTCGGCAAGGCCGGCGACATGACGCTGCCGTCGCTCATCGCCCTCGCCTTCGACCCGCAACTGCCCGAGTTCGAAGTGCTGGTGCCGCTGCTCGTCGCCGACTACGACGCACTCCCCGCCAGCGATGCGCGCAAGGCCGCGTTGCGGGGGCCTGTCGGTCTGCTGCGCCATTGGGACCATCGCTGGGGCAGCGCATCGATGCCGACCACGCTCGCGGTCTTCTGGGGCGACACGCTCTGGGACGCATTGTCGGCGCAGTCGCGCGAAACGCGCACGCCGCTGTACGACCTCATCGCCGCGCCTGCCAGCCGCGAGGCGCGCCTGCAGGCACTGGCCGATGCCGTCGCGCGGCTGCAGCAGGACTTCGGCAGCTGGGGCGTGGCCTGGGGCGAGGTCAACCGCTTCCAGCGCAACGACGGTGCGATCGACCAGGTGTTCGACGACGCGAAGCCGAGCACGCCGGTGCCCTTCGTGTCCTCGCGCTGGGGCTCGCTGGCCTCGTTCGGCGCGCATCGCTGGCCCGGCACGAAGCGCTACTACGGCACCAGCGGCAACAGCTTCGTCGCGGTCGTGGAATTCGGCGACAAGGTCCGGGCGCGCGCCGTCACCGCCGGCGGCGAGAGCGGGCATCCGGATTCGCCGCACTTCAAGGACGAGGTCGAGCGCTACGCCAGCGGGAACCTCCGCGAGGTCTACTACTGGCCGGAGCAGCGCAAGGGCCACGTCGAGCGGACGTATCACCCGGGCGACTGAGTGCCCGGAGGCTCAGGCGCGGCGCAACGACCAGAACGGGATCGTGCGCCGCAACCGGTAGCCCAGCCGCTCGTACAGCGCCTTCGCGCGGATGTCGCGTTGGCTGACGTGCAGGAAGGGCCCTCGCCCCGCGGCCAGCGTGTCGTTGGTCAATCGCGCGGTGAGGCGCCTCGCGTGTCCCTGCCCGTTGAAGGCGGGATGCGTGCAGATCGCGCTCATCTCGCGGTGCAGCGGCGTGCCGAGGCGTTCGCCGGCCATCGCCGCGAGGCGGCCGTCGTGTCGGATGCCGATGTAGCGCCCCAGGGCCATCGTCCGCTCGCGGAAATAATGCGGATAGACCAGCGCCGTCAGCGCAAGCACGTCGGCGCGGTCGGACTCGCCGAGTTCCACGATCTCCGGGCCTTCCGCCAGCGCGAGCGGCGTGTCGCAGGCGAGTTGCGCCAGTTCCTCCAGCGGATCGAGCCGCCAGCCAGCGGGCAACCGCGCCGGCGCGATGCCGAGCAGCAACACCGTTTCGCCGGGCGCCACCAGCGCGTCGAGCGCGCCGGCGACGTCCGCCTCCGCGTGCGCGACACCGAGGAACGGCGCATGGTCGGCCGGATAACGCGCGACATCGCCTGCGCGCAGCGCGATGTCGCGGTGGATCGTGTCCAGCGCCGACCAGAACGGATTGTCGCGGCCGTCGCCGGTCATGGCCCCTCCAATCCTTCGCCCACCGTTACCAGATGTTGACGCGCTGGTCCGCTGGCCGCCACATCGGCTGGCCCGGCTTCACCCCGAACGCCTCGTAGAACTCGGGGATGTTCGACATCGGCCCCAGCACGCGCCACTTCGCCGGTGCATGCACGTCCGACAGCAGGCGCGCGCGCAGCTTCTCGTCGCGCTGCTGGTACAGCCAGCCCAGCGCATAGCCGAGGAAATAGCGCTGCGTGGGCGTCAGCCCGCCGATCGGCTTGCCCGCCTTGTACTGCTCGGTCTTCTTGAACGCCTCCAGCCCGAGCAGCACGCCGCCGTAGTCGGCGATGTTCTCGCCCAGGCTCGCCTTGCCGTTGATGTGCAGGCCCGGCAGCGGCTCGTACGCATCGAACTGCGCGACCATCTTCTGCGCGGCGGCGTTGAAGCGCGCCTCGTCTTCCTTCGTCCACCAGCCCGACAGGTTGCCCTTGGCGTCGTACTGGCGGCCTTCGTCGTCGAAGCCGTGGGTGATCTCGTGGCCGATGGTGCTGGCCGCGGCATAGCCGTAGGCGACCGCGTCGTCCACCTGCGCGTCGGGCACGCCCGGCACGGTGAAGATCGCCGCCGGCAGCACGATCTCGTTGTTCGACGGGTTGTAGTACGCGTTGTAGGTCTGCGGCGTCATGCCCCATTCGGTGCGATCCACGGGCTTGCCGAACTTCGACAGGTTGTCCTGGAAGCGCCAGCGCGCCGCCGCCATCATGTTCGCCGCGTACGAATCACGCCCGACCTGCAGCGCCGAATAATCCTTCCACTTGTCCGGATAGCCGACCTTCGGCGTGATCGCTGCGAGCTTGGCCAGCGCCTTCGTCTTGGTGCCGGCGCCCATCCAGTCCAGGCGCTCGATGCGGTCGTGCAGCGTGCCGCGGATGGCCTCGACCATCGCGGTGTAGCGCTGCTTGGCCGCCTCCGGGAAGTATTCCTTGACGAAGATGCGGCCGAGCACCATGCCCATCGCGTCGCCTTCCTCGTCGAGCGCGCGCTTCCAGCGCTCGCGCTGCTCCTTCTGCCCCGACATCGCCTGGCCGTGGAAGCGGAAGTGCTCCTGGTCGAACGCCGCCGACAGGTAAGGCGCGTAATCATCGACCAGGTGATAGCGCAGGTAGTCCTGCAGCACGGGCACCGGCGTCGCGGCGACCAGCTTGTCCATCGCCGCCATGAACTCGGGCTGGCCCACGATCACGTAATCGGGATGGATGCCCCACGCGCCGAGGCGCGCGGTCCAGTCGATCGACGGCGTGTACTTCGCCGTCAGCTCGGCGGGCGACATCTTGTTGTAGTTCTTCTCCGGGTCGCGCAGGTCGGCGAGCTTGCGCGACGCGGTCGCCAGCGCGGTCTCGAACGCCATGACCTGCGTCGCCGCGGCCTTCGCGCCGGCCTCGTCGCGGCCGAGCAGCTCGAGGCTGCGCGCAATGTGGTCGACGTACTCGGCGCGGATCTTCGCGACGCCCTGTTCCGGATTGAAATAGAAGTCGCGCTCGGGCAGGCCCAGGCCACCCTGCCGGATGTTGACGGCCATCGTGTCGCTGGCCTTGTCGTCCTGGCCGATGCCGATGCGGAACAGGCCGCCGACGCCGACCGGCTTGAACGCGAACACCGTGTCGATGGCATCGGCCGGCGACGAGATCGCGTCGATGCGGGCGAGGCTGTCGCGCAGCGGCGCGGCGCCCAGGCGCTCGGCCAGCGCGGTGTCCATCGCCGTCGCCCAGAAATCGCCGATCTTCTGCTGGTCGCTGCCCGGCGCCGACTGCGCCTTCGCCGCACCTTCGTTGATCGAGCGCAGGCTGGCGTAGAGCTGCTCGTCCACCGCATTGCCGATGCCCCACGCCGACTCCGACGCCGGGATCGGGTTCGCCTTCAGCCAGGCGCCGTTGGCGTAGTCGAAGAAATCGACGCCCGGGTCCACCGAGGTGTCCATGTGCGCGGCCAGGAAATCGGCCTGCGCAGGCGCAGTGGCGGGCGCGGCGGCCCCCGTGGACTGCGTGGCGACGCCGTCCGCGGCGAGCGCGGGCGTGCCGAGGCACGCGGTCAGGGCGGCGGCGAGCAGCGCCAGGCGGAAGGAGCGTCGGACAGGTCGCATGCGGTTCCCCGGTGTCGCGCCGGCGTGGCGCGAGAGGCCGCCACGCTGCCTCCCGGGGCCCCGCGCGTCAAGCGCTGGAAGTCACGCGCCCGGAGGCGACGCGTTCAGCGCCCGTGGAATTGCAGGTAAACGGCAAGGATGATCAGGGCGATGGTTGCGAAACCGATCAGCCTGCTCGGCAGGGACATTCGCCAACCCTGCTGCGCCTTCCTGTGGATCTCGCCGATCGTCAGGTTGAAGGGTAGCGAGGACACGAACGCCAGCTCCCACGCCGCCATGAGGACGATGGCCGCGTTGATCCGGGTCGAGGCGCGATGCGAAAGGATCAACGAAGAAATCCCGATGACGGCGAGGATGATGGCCCAGATGCGCCGACCCCGACCCGGGGCGATCTCGAACTTCGACATACAACCTCCATGTTCGATGGAGTGCCATGGAGGACCATGGCACTCCGGTTGCGTTCCTAGTACCCGCAGGTGTCGCTCGACTGGTAATACTCCACCATGGGCGTGCTGATGTCCCAATCGCCGAACGGATTGCTACTCCAAGTCACCTGGAAGCCGAACAGGTCGTCGAACGCGGCTTCGTAATGACCTTGCTCCACCTCGCCGCTAGCGTCCCAGAAGTTGTCGATCATGGTGGCGATCGTAGCTCCGATGGCGTTGTCCACGCCCGGCGCATAGTTCTGGATCAACCAGCTGATGCCGGTCCCGACGATGGCTCCTGCCGTAAATGACGTGGACAGGTATCGGCCGACGAACATCGTCGTCTCCGCCAGCGATGCCGACGGACTCAAGCTCCCGATCGGCGCCGTCCGGAACTCGAGGTAGATCTCCTCGAGGGTCATGTCGATGGTCGGTCGCGGCGGCGACGGGGAGGGATACGGGGTGGTCCCGCCGCCGCCGCCACCTTCGGGTGGCGGCGGCACCAGGCCCGCGATCCCGATCGCGAAGGCCGCGCGCGTCGCCGGATCGGCGTACGTCCGGACCGCGGCTTCCACCGGCGCCCGGCCAAAGGCGTGCGCCACGCGCACCAGCGACGCGCCGTCGAGGCGGGTGGCGAACAGTTTCAGCAACGCAGCGCGATCCACCGGCGTGCCCTGCGCCGCATGTCGCGCGATGCCATCCAGTTCGCGCTCGCTGAGCCGGGCGACGCGACTGGCCGTCCCGGCGTTGTCCAGGTTGCGCGTCACCACGCGGACGAAATTGCGTTCGATCACTTCCGGCGTCGTTCCGATCACGCGCGCCGCCGTCCCGGCAGCGTCGGCATGCCCCGGCACCGCCCAGCCGGATGCGGCACGTCCAGCCTTCCCCGCCGCGCCGCCGATGAGTGGCTTGTCCTTGTAGTACTCCCAGTCCCAGTCCGCGAACGGATCGCAATATCCGCTCTCGGGAGGTGCCTGGAGGCCCTGGCTCGCGGAGTGCCGCGGCGCCGGCCGCGCGTGCGGCGCGGCATGGATCGCGGGAGATGCGGCCACGGCCGCGAGCGCCACTGTGACGGCCATCGCCATCTTGTGCTTGAAGTGCATGATGCGTCCCTTCCTCTGGTTGCGTTCCCTCGCCCGACCGACGCTAGACCCGCGCCGGCAACGCGGTCAAAGGCGACCCGGATTCGACCGCCCGCCCGCCGCCTTCCGTTAGCCGGGACGCAACGGAACCGTCACCCCCGGCGACCCGAAGCGGGTGCATGCTTCGGATTCCCGACAGGAGGCTTCGCCATGTCCTACATCGACGGGTTCGTGATCGCGGTCCCCAATGCCAACAAGCAGCAGTTCATCGACCACGCCAGCAGGTTCGACGGCATGTTCCTGGAGTTCGGCGCCACCCGCGTCCTGGAGTGCTGGGGCGACGACGTCCCGGACGGCAAGCTCACCGACTTCCGGCGCGCCGTGCAGGCGACGGCGGACGAGGCGGTGGTGTTCTCGTGGATCGAATGGCCGGACAAGGCGACGCGCGACGCCGGCATGGAAAAGTTCATGAAGGATCCGCGCATGGAGGCGGCTTCGGACTGCCCCTTCGACGGCAAGCGCATGATCTTCGGCGGCTTCACGCCGGTGGTGGCGCTGGGCTAGCGACGCCCTCACGCCCCCTGCCTTAAAATGCGCTCCCTTCGCGGAGCGTGCGCATGCCTTACGACTACGTCGTCGACCAGGAACGGCAGATGCTTTGGGTGCGGTATTCCGGCACGGTGGCCGCCGACGAACGCCGCGCCGCGGCGGAGCACATCCTGTCGCAACCGGGCAACCGCGAACTGCGCCGGGTCCTGCTCGACTATCGCCGCGCGACGTCGCTGATCATGGACGACGCGGCAAGCACCGCGCTGGCCGACTACCTCGCCGCGCACTTCGGCGACCGCGGCGCGCGCGTCGCCTGGCTGGTCACGTACGACCACCAGCTCGACCCGGTCGTCGAAGGCAAGAGCCAGGCGCGCGGCATCACGAGCGAACGCTTCCGGGACCTGGACGACGCGGTCGCGTGGCTGCTGCGGAGCGAGCCTGCAGCAAACCCGGAGGCGGATGCGGGCGCTGCGCCGGAACCGCAACCGGAATCGGAATCGGCCGGCACGCCGTTCGGCTTCCACATGGCGATCGGGTCCTCGCATCCAGCCCGCGCGAAGGGCTCGTTCGAAGTGAAGATCGCGCCGCAGGCGCCCGACAGCGCGCCCGCGCAAGCCGCGGCGCTGGCCCGCCTGTCGCTGGACAAGCGCTACAGCGGCCCGCTCGACGCGATCGGACAGGGCGAGATGCTGGCCGAGGGCGGCGGCGGCCGCAAGGATGGCGCCTACGTCGCGATGGAACGCGTCACCGGGACGCTGCATGGCCGCGCCGGCAGCTTCGCGCTGGTCCACCGCTCCCTGATGCGCGACGGCGCGCCGCAGGACTGGACCGTCGTCGTGGTCCCCGGTTCCGGCACCGGCGCACTGGCCGGACTCGAGGGCTCGCTGCGTATCACCGTCGAGCAGGGCATGCACTTCTACGATCTCGAATACACCCTTGCCCCGGAGATACGCCAATGACCGGTGCCGTCCGCCTCCACCGCGTCCTGACTGCCCCGCCCGAGCGCGTCTACCGCGCCTTCCTCGACGCCGCCGCGATCGCGAAGTGGCTGCCGCCCAACGGGTTCACCTGCACCGTGCACGAGCTCGACGCGCGGGTCGGCGGCCGCTACCGGATGAGCTTCACCAATTTCTCGAGCGGCAACAGCCACGCGTTCGGCGGCGAGTACATCGAGCTCGTCCCCGGGCAGCGCATCCGCTACAACGACCGCTTCGACAATCCGGACCTGCCCGGCGAGATGACCACGACCATCGAGTTCACCGCGGTCTCCGTCGGCACCGACCTGAAGGTCGTGCAGGAAGGCATCCCCGACGCGATCCCGGTGGAGATGTGCTACCTCGGCTGGCAGGAATCGCTGATGCTGCTGGCCAAGGTCGTCGAGCCGACCATCCCCGACTAGTCTCCCCGGCTAGGGCGCCACCACCGGCAAGTCGATGAAGCTCGCCTGCCCCGGCGCGTGGTACACGCGCTGGGTCGCTGCCACATAGTCCGCGGGCTTCGCGAAGAAGATGCTCGGCACGAAGGTCTGCGGGTTGCGGTCGTACAGCGGGAACCAGCTCGACTGCACCTGCACCATGATCCGGTGCCCCGGCAGGAACACGTGGTTCGCGTCCGGCAGGTCGAAACGGTAGTCGAGCGCCTTGCCGGCGGCGAGCGGCTTCGATTGCGTGAAGCCTTCGCGGTAGCGGCCACGGAAGATGTCCATCGCCACCGCCAGCTGGTAACCGCCCATTTCCGGCTGCGTCGGCACCTGGTCGGGATACACGTCGATCAGCTTCACCACCCAGTCGCTGTCGGTGCCGCTGGTCGAGGCGACGAGGTTCACCCGTGGCGCGCCGGCGATGGCCAGCGGCGCATCGAGCGGCTCGCTCACGTAGGTCAGCACATCGGTGCGGCCGCTGGCTTCGCGCTGGTCGTCGACCAGCCATTGCGGCCAGCTGCGTCCCTGGTCTTCGTAACCGATGGGCTGGATCGGACGGCTGCGGAACGGCACCGGATGCGCGGGATCGGACACGTACTCGTCGTACGCCGCGCCGGCCGCAGGCGCATCGAAGCCGACGCGATGCCCCGGCAACAGGTACAGCGCGCGGTCCTGCCGCGCGCAGCCCTGCGCGCAGGCCTGCGGCCAGCGATCCAGCCGCTGCCAGCGGTTCGCGCCGGTCTGGTACACGGTGACCGGTGCGACGTCGGCCTTCGGCGCGGCGTCCTTGAGGTACTGCGCGAGGAACGGTCGCAGGACGCGTTCGCGGAAATACTTCGCGGTGTCCGCGTCGAAGCGCAGCACGCCGAGCGAGCGGCCATCGTGGATCTGCTGGCCATGGTTCCAGGGTCCCATCACCAGCTTGACCATGTCGCCGCCGCGGTCCTTCGGCTTGAGTGCGCGGTACACCGCCATCGCGCCGTAGATGTCTTCCTGGTCCCACTGGCCGGCGACCACCATCACCGGCACCGTCAACGGCTGCGCCGCGAGCAGCCTGTCCACCGCCTGGTCGCTCCAGAACGCGTCGTAGTCGGGATGGGCGATGATCTTGTTCCAGAAGCCGAGCTGGCGCATGCCGTAGGCGTCGGCCAGCGCGCCGGCCGAACCGTAGTGCATGTACAGGTCGTAATCGTCGTGGAAGTCGCTCCACCACGGCACCGAGTTGTCGCGCGTGGCGACCTGTTCGTAGATGTAGGGCAGGTTCTGTTGCCGGAACGCGCCGTTGTGGAACCAGTCGTCGCCGCGCCAGCCGTCGACCATCGGGTTCATCGGCACCGACACCTTGAGCGCGGGGTGCGGGCCCACGAGCGCCATCAGCGGCTCGAAGCCATCGTAGGAGATGCCGATCGTGCCGACCTTGCCGTTCGACTCGGGCACGTGCTTCACCAGCCAGTCGATGGTGTCGTACGTGTCGGTCGCATCGTCCACCGGCGTCGGGTTCTGCGGCCCGTGCACCGGCCGGTTCATGACGTAGTCGCCTTCCGACCCGTACTTGCCGCGCACGTCCTGGACCACGCGGATGTAACCGTCCTCGACGATGATGTCGGCGGGATTGTCGTAGCCCTCGAGGATCGCGGCGAGGCTGCCGCTGGCCGCGTGCGTGGTCAGGCCATCGGCGTCGTAGGGCGTGCGCGTGAGCAGCATGCCCGCGTGCGCGGCACCCTTCGGCACCAGGATGACGGTGTGCAGCTTGACGCCGTCGCGCATCGGGATTTCGGCGATTCGGCGCTCGTACTCGTAGCTCGCGGTCGCGGGCTTGAACTGGGCGGGCGTCTCGCTCGGGTAGTCGGGATATCTTTGTGTCGAAGCAGGTTGCGTGGAAGCAGACTGCGCGGCCGCAGGCGCTCCGGCCGCAGCCGCGGCTGCGGCAGCGGCGGCCAGACAGGCGGACAGCAGGAAGGGCATCGGGCGGCCTGTCGGGGCCCCGGCAAGGTGTCGCATCGCGCTTCCCCCAGGATGGCGAGCGCCCAGCCTAGCGCAACCGTGGCCCGCCTGCGCTAGGGCGCGGCGTCGGCGAGGCGGCTGGCGTGGCTCGCCGCGAGCAGCCAGCGACCGTCGCGGCGGACCCAGGTGTCGGTGTAGCGGAAATCCGCGGCGAACGCTTCACCGCCCGCCTTGCCGCGGATGTGGGTGATGCCGACGATCAAAGCCGTGTCGTCGCCATACAGGCGCACGCGCTGCCCATCGTTGCGGAACTCGTCGTAATACGGCTCGCGCGCGGCGACTTCGGCCAGGTTCTGCTCCAGTCCCGTCACGTTGCCGCGCGAGTCCACCAGCGTGAAGTCGGCGGTGAGCGCCTTGCGCAGCGTCTCGGCGTCGCCCTCCTGGAAGGCCTTGCAGGCGGCGGCTTCGGCATGCAGAAGCGCCGCGGCCGGATCATCGGCGGTCACGGTCGCGGCGGCCGCCGTGCCGGAAAGCGCAGCGCCGATCAGCAAGGTCGTCATCAATATCCGCATTGCGTTCTCCTCAAGCCAGGATTTCGACGGGATCACCGAGGCGGATGGTACCCGGCGTGCGCGGGATCAGGTTGCGGCCGAAGGTGACGCCATCGGCGCCACGCCGGTAGGTGGCGAGTGTCCGCAACGGCTGGCCGTCGGCGTCACGCTCGCCACGCTCCGGATCGACGGTGGTGAACACGCAGCGCACGCAGGCCTTGTCGACTTCGAACTCGACCTCGCCGATGCGGATGCGAGACCAGCCGTCCTCCGCGTGCGCGGGCGCGCCGTCCACGATCAGGTTCGGACGGAAGCGCAGCGGTGATACCGGCCGGTCGAGCTTCGTGTTGAGCAGGTCGACGGCGGCGCGCGTGATGAGCAGCAGCGGATACGCATCCGCGAAGCTGACTTCGTCGCCCGGCTGCGCATGGGACGACGTCATCGCGCGATGCACGTCGCCATCCATGTGGACCAGGCGCACGGCCCGGCCAAGGAATTCCGACAGCCAGGCATCCGCCGCGGCATCGCAGGGACGCGCCGACACGTCGCTCTTCCACACCGTCACCGGCAGGCGCGCTTCGCCTGCCGGACTCGGGACCTGCATCGGCGCCATGCCCGGCGCCTGCAGCGACAGCATGCCCGTCGCTGCCGGTTCGGCATGCACCAATGTCAGCCGCGGCAACTCCCGGCCAGTGATGAACTTGCCCGACGGATCGACCACCATCCAGCGCCGGTCGTGCGCGAGGCCGCGCGGTTCGACCATGGCCGCTTCGGTCGGCAGCGGTGCGCACGACTTCATCGGGTAACGATAGAGGCCGCCGAGCCGCATCGCCCGCTACACCTGCACCGTCTTCCACTTGCCGCGCGTGAACAGCCACAACGTGAACAGGCCCACCGACGTCTCCGACGCGAACACCGCCCAGAACACGCCGGATTCCGCGTGGCCGCGGCCGATCGCGAGGTACCAGGCCAGCGGGATCTGGATCAGCCAGAAAAACACCACGTTGATCTTCGTCGGCGTCATGGTGTCGCCGGCGCCGTTGAAGGCCTGCACCGCCACCATCCACCAGCCGTAGACGAAGAACGAGTAGGACATGATCCGCACCCACTCCGCGCCGATGGCGACGACCCTCGCGTCGTCGGTGAAGAAGCCGACGATCTGGCGCGGAAACAGGAAGAACACGATCGACACGCACACCAGGTAGGCCATGTTGTACCAGCCGATGTGCCACACCGCCGATTCGGCGCGGCCGGGCTCGTTGGCGCCGAGGTTCTGGCCGACCAGCGTCGCCGCCGCGTTCGACATGCCCCAGGCCGGCATGAAGGTGAACATCATCACGCGGATCGTGATCGTCGCGCCAGCCACCGCTTCGCTGCCGATGCTGGCGAGGATACGCACGAGGAAGATCCACGACGTCATGCCGATGATCATCTGGCCGACGCCGCCGATCGAGGTGCGCACGATGTGCCACGCCGTGTCGCCGCGCCAACCCAGGTGCGCGGCGAGCACGCGGATGTGCCGGCCGCCCTGGAACAGCACCCACAGCTGCAGCAGCACCCCGCAGCCGCGGCCGATGCTGGTCGCGACCGCCGCGCCCTGCACGCCCAGTTCCGGGAACGGCCCGATGCCGAAGATCAGCAGCGGGTCGAGCACGATGTTCAGGCCGTTCGCCAGCCACAGCACGCGCATCGCGATCGAGGCATCGCCCGCGCCGCGGAAGACCGCGTTGATGACGAACAGCAGCATCACCACGACGTTCGTGCCCAGCGCGACCTGCATGTAGCCGACGCCGTGTTCCAGCGTCCACGGGTCCGCGCCCATCAGCACAAGCAGCTCGCGCGCCCACACGATGCCGGCGACGGCGAACGGCACCGACGCGAGGATCGCGATCCAGATCGCCTGTACCGCCGTGACGGAGGCCTCCTCCGCCTTGCCCTCGCCCACGCGCCTGGCGACGATCGCGGTGACGCCCATCGCCAGGCCCATGGCGATCGAATACATCAGGAACATGTAGCTTTCGGTCAGCCCGACCGTGGCGACCGCCGACGACCCGAGCTTGCCGACGAAGAAGATGTCGACGACCGCGAACGTCGACTCCAGCACCAGCTCGAGCACCATCGGCACCGCGAGCAGGAACACCGCGCGGCGCAGCGGGATCTTCGTGTAGTCGGCGCCGGTGCCCCGGATCGCATCGCGGACCTCGGCCCAGAGGGAGGGTCGGGGCGCGGCGGTGGATCGGGAGTCGGTCATGGAAGGCTCCTGGGGTCGGTGGATATTAGGGGAAAACGACGAAACGCCTGACGGGGCGATGAAAGGGCCGTTGCCGGGATGACAGTGCCCTTGCGCCTGTGGCGTAGTGGCTGCCAGATGGCCTCCGCCCCTGCCCCCGCTTCCAGCCCCGCGCCGCTCGGCGTGCGCGGCCGTCCGCTCCTGCACCAGGCGACGGGCGATCTCGCGCTGGCCTTGTTGCAGCCGACCATCCCCGAGCACGAGATCCGTCACCACCAGCACGACGACATGCATGTCGTGGTCCTGCTGGCTGGCCGCTACGTCAGCGACGCCACGGGAATGCCGGAGGTCTGCGCGGAGCCGGCGGTGATCTTCAATCCACCCGGCACGGAGCACCGCGACCGCTTCCGTTCGCGCGACGGCCGCTTCATGACGCTGGCGATGCCGGCCGCGGCGTATGCGCGCCTGTGCGACGGCGCCAAGCCTTCGCCGCACGCCGTGCGGCTGCCGCCCGCGTCGCTTGCGCGGGCGCTGGGCCTGCTGCGCGAGATCGAAGACTGGGACGGCGCCTCGCCCCTGGCCGTGGCATCGGTGTTCTGCGAATGGCTCGCCGACGCCGGCGCGCCGGTGGCGCCTGCGGGCGACCAGCGCCTGCAGCGCGTGCGGGAACGGCTCGACGATGCATCGACGCAGCCGCCGTCGCTCCGGGAACTCGCCGCGATCGCCGGCTTCCATCCGGTCTATCTGGCGCGCGCGTTCCGCCGTCGCTACGGCGTATCGCCGAGCGACTACCTGCGCATGCGCCGGTTGCACCGCGCGGTCTCGCTGCTGGCCACGCGCCGTACGCTGGCCAACGCCGCGGCGACGCTCGGCTTCACCGATGCCAGCCACCTGCACCGCAGCTTCGTCGCCGAATTCGGCATGACGCCCGGCGCATTCCGGCGCCTGGCCCTGGGGCGCGACGAGGTTTCGCGGATACAAGACCGGCGCCTGCGCCGGTGATAGCGTCTGGCAAACCCCACGAGGAATCGTCCATGAAGCTTGCATTGCTGGGCGTGGCGCTGGGCGCCGCGTCGTTCGCCGCGAATGCCGGAGGCGCCGCCCCTGCCGGCGTCGGCCCTGCCGGTCCTGCCGCGTTCGCGAAGGCCCAGGCCGACGTCGAGCACGGCGACTTCAAGGCGATCACCAGCGTCCTGGTCGCGCAGGACGGCAAGGTCGTCTACGAGCACTATTTCGACGACGGCGGCGCCGAAGCGCGCCGCAACACGCGCTCCGCGACCAAGACCGTCGCCGGCATGCTCGCCGGGCTGGCGATCGAGGACGGCAAGCTCCCGTCGGCCTCCGCGCGTGTCTTCGACATCCTGCCGGCGCAATACCGCAAGCGCATGGAGCACCCCGACCCGCGCAAGGACGCGATCACGATCGAGGACCTGCTGACCATGTCCTCGCTCGTGGAGTGCGACGACGAGAACCAGTTCTCGCGCGGCAACGAGGAGCGCATGTACATCGTGGAAGACTGGGTGCAGTTCTACGCCGACCTGCCGGTGCAGGGCTTCCCGGCGTGGATGCCGAAGCCGGCGGATTCGCCGCACGGGCGCAGCTTCCGCTACTGCACCGCCGGCGTGACCACCCTCGGCGCGACGCTGCAGGCCGCGGTGCACGAACCGCTGCAGGCGTACGCGCAGCGACGCCTGTTCGATCCGCTCGGCATCCAGTCGCCGGAATGGCAGCTGTCGCCGCTGGGCCTTGCGCAGGCCGGCGGTGGCCTCGGCCTGCGCACGCGCGATCTCTGGAAGCTGGCGCAGCTCTACCTCGACGGTGGCCGCGTGGGCGGCAAGCAGCTCGTGCCCGCCGACTGGGTGCGCCGCTCGCTGTCGCCGCAAGCCACCGCGCGCGACGACGCCGACTACGGCTATCTCTGGTGGCTGATGAAGATCCCGTACGGCGGCAAGACCGTCGTGATGCCGGCGATGGCCGGCACCGGCGGCAACGACATCTTCCTGGTCCCGGACAAGCGCGCCGTAGTGGTGATCACGACCGCCAACTACAACGAGCGGCAGCCGCACCAGTACACGTTCAAGCTGCTGCAGGAACTGCTGCCGGCGCTGGACGGCGAGGCACCGGAATAACGGCGGCCCGGCGCGCGGCCGGATCCGGCGCGCGTTGCCGGAACTACGCCTTGCCCCGCTTTTCGTCGGCCACCTGGCGCAGCGCCTGCTCGAACACCTCCGGCGGCTGTCCACCGGAGATGAGGTGCTTGCGGTCGAGGATGATCGCCGGCACGGCGTGGATGCCGGCCTGCAGGAAATACTGTTCGTCGCGGCGCACCTCGTCCGCGCAGGCATCGCCCGCGAGGACCCGTCGCGCCTCGTCCACGGGCAGGCCCGCGCCCGCCGCGATCTCGACCAGCGTTGCGCGGTCGCTCACGTTGCGGCCTTCGGTGAAATAGGCGCGCAGCAGCGCGTGCTTCAACTCGCGTTGCCGGCCTTCGAGCGCCGCCCAGTGCAGCAGCCGGTGCGCGTCGAACGTGTTCCAGGTGCGCTGGCGCTTGTCCATGTCGAAGGCGAAGCCGAGCGCGGCGCCGCGCTCGCGGATCGCCTCCTGGTTCGCGGCGACCTGCGCTTCGGACATGCCGTACTTGCGCGACAGGTGCTCGACGATGTCCTCGCCTTCCGGTCCCATCTGCGGATTGAGCTCGAAGGGCTGGAAGTGGATGTCGGCCGCGACTTCGCCGTCGAGGCGCTTCAAGGCCGCCTCGAGCGATGCGAGCCCGATCGCGCACCACGGGCACACGACATCGGAGACGAAGTCGATGCGCACGGAGCTCGCATCGTGGCCGGAATCGCGCATGTTCACTCCCGCAGGCCGAAATCGAGGTAGCTGCTGCCCTGCCAGCGTACCTCCAGGGGGACGCCCGCGTCCTGCAGGGATTCGTCGGACGGGTCCCTGCCGCTGCCGAGGTTCAGCTGCCGGTCCGGCTCCTTCACGATGCCGATGGTCACGACGAGGCGGCTGCCGGCAGCGAGCTTCTTGCCGAGCAGTCGCGTGTCGCGCACTTCGAGCCGCTGCGGGACGCCCGGCTGCAGCAGATGGCGCTGGCTGCGATCCCTTGCGTAGCTCGCCCGCTGCAGCCACCAGGCGAGGTCCTGGTAACGGCCGTCGGCGGCCTGCTCGTACACACCGACGATCACGTCCATGTCGCGCTTGTTGACGGTGAAGTCGAGCGCGCCGGAGAACGGGCCGGCGAACTCGGTGTCCCGCGCGAATGGCGCTGTCGCGAACACCAGCCCGGCATGCGGATCGAGTTGCGCGTTCACGACGTCCGGCGACGGACGCCAGGCCGCGTCGCTGCGATCGGTGAAGTCGACGTGCTGGCCGGTCGCGGCCTGCGGCTGCGGCTGCGGCGACAGCAGGTGCTCGTTCCCTTTGCCCGACGCGCCTGCGGCCCCCGGCACCAGGTAATAGCGCTGCGTGCGCGTCGCCATCATCTCCAGCGCATCCGCATGCCGCCATGCATCGGCGCCCATCGCTTCCCAGTTCACGCGCGCGGACAGCAGCGACGGCTTCGGCGCGCCTTTCAGCACGTGGTCGAACCACGCCAGCCGCAACGCCTGCAGGTCGATGCGCGCGACCGGATCGGGCGCGTAGCCCTGCACCAGCGGCGGCACGCCGGTCTGCATCGTGAAGTGTTCGTACGGGCCGACGAGCAGCGTCTGGTCGGCATCGGGGCGATGGCGCAGGTGTTCGCGGAAATAGTGCAGCGCGCCGATCTGCGCACCGTCGTAGTAGCCGGTGGTGACGAGCACCGGGATGTCGATGCCGGCGAACTCGTCGCCCTGCGGCGTCAACGCCCGCCAGTATGCGTCGTAGGCCGGATGCCGCAACCACTGGGCGAAAACCGGGTTCGCGCTGCCGTCGATCGCCGGCAGCTCGCGATACGGGCGGCCGCTGGCGTACCACGCGCGATCGAGCCGTTCCCAGCGCGCCTGGTCGCCGTAGCGTGCATCGTCGAGCGTGCGGTTGCTCGCGGCGTACAGCGGCCATGGGTAGATGAAGTTGAGGAAGACGCCGCCTTCCATCGGCACGTCGATGCCGGGTGCCGTCGTGGCCGAGGTCGCGATCGCCTTCAGCGCTTCCGGGCGGTGCTTGAGCGCGGCCCATTGCGTGTAGCCACTGTAGCTGCCGCCGTACATGCCCACGCGGCCGTCGCTCCAGGGTTGCCGCGCGATCCAGTCGATGGCCGCGGCCGCGTCGGCACCCTCGTGGCCGTAGGGCGCGATCGCATCGGAACTCCGCCCCTTGCCGCGCGTGTAGGCGACGACGCCGGCGTAACCGTAAGCCGCCGACTTCTTCGCATCGGCCCACGCCCAGTCGTCGTTGGCGTAGATCGTGAACTGGAACAGTGCCGGCAACGGCGTTGCATGCGCCGGGCGCACGACGAGCGCGGCCAGGTGCGCGCCGTCCGGCGTTTCGATCATCGCATTCCGGTCGATCACGTAGCGGCGCGCATCGTCCTTCGCCAGCGCGGCTGCGAACAGCGGCTGGAATGCGGCGTAACTGCTCCAGACCTGGTATTTGCGGACCACGTCCAGCGCTTCGTCCAGCGTCAGGCGCCGACGACCGGCGAGTTTCGCCAGCGCTGCATCGAGATCGCCGCGCATCCGCGGCAGGTAGCCGCCGAAGCCGAATTCCGCCTGCAGGGCGATGCGATCGTCGAGCGCGCCGAAGCGCTCCGCGAAGGCAGCGTCCCAGGCTTGCGCATACGAAGGCGCATCCGCGGCCTGGCGCTGTTTCGCGCGCGCGTGGACCTCGTACTGCAGGTACAGCGGCGGACCACCGGGGTCGGCCGCCTTGCGTACGGCATCGATGTCGGCGATCGCCGCTCCGTCGGCGCCGGCGACCATCTCCAGCCGGAACAGCACGCCCGGATCGGGTGCCTTCGTGGCGCGGCGATACGATGCGAGCGTATCGCGCGCCAACGCCGGCATCGATCGCGCGAGGGCGGCGTCGGAACGGTTAGCGGGCAACCGCAAGTCCCGGGGGGCTCCCGGCGACGCGAACGCCGGCGCCGCCGTGATTGCCGGCATCACCCCCAGCAGCAACAGGCCGAGCAGGCGGATCACGACTTCCCCGCCGGAAGCACGCGCTCCCAGAGCACCTCGAAGCGTACCTTCGGCACGGCGAAGCAGAACGGCGCGCCCACCGCGCCCACCTCCTGCAGCAAGCCCGCACCCGTCACTGCGGTGGACTGCAGCGGAACCACCGTGTCCACGTCGATCGGCAGCGAGATTCCCGCCTGGGCGATGCGGCGTTCCCCGTCGATCGCGACGACGGCGGACTCCTGTAGGCACAGGAAGCGCACCGCGCCGGCCCAGCTCGCGAAGAAGCGGTCGAACCCGGCGGGCAGCACGCGTGCCGACGCGCGCTCGAGCTTGCTGTCCAGTGCCGGTGCACTGCCCTCGCCCGGATCCAGCACGGTCTCGTAGCCATCGTCGCTGCGTTCGTGCGCGAAGCGGAGCGGCAGGTGCGACGGCAAGGCATCGCTCGCCAGGCGGCTGCCCAGGACGTAGGCGGGATGGTCGAATGCGTTGCGCAGGAACAGCACAGTGCGGGTCGGCGCTTCTCCTCCAGGCAGCGTTTGCACGTACAGCCGCCAGTTGCTCTGCAGCGGCGACGGACACAGGCGCCGCAACGACCCCAGCCACTTCGCGCCGAAGTGGCGATGCCGGTACGTGAGGATGGTGAACAGCGTCAGGCCTGCGCGCTCGATCACGGCCACGCCCGGCGGCACGAATCGCCGGATACGCTCGACCGGGACGATCCACGTCAGATAGACGACATCCTCGACATCGCTCGCGAACGGCACGAACGGCAGCAGCGCAAACAGCCCGCGGCGCAGGCGCCGGATCGCCCTGGAATTCGCGACGGCCGCAAACAGGCGACCCCGCAGCCCGGGTGTCGGATGTACGTAGACGTTGATGGCCAGCCCCCTGGATCAAGTCCGCGCAGTTTGCCCGCTGTGGCCGCCCGCTGCACCCCCGTCCGGGGTGGCTCCAGGCCGCGATCCGGGACCCGGGACCGGGCAACCTGCGATCATTGCGGGATGAGTACGCCGTCCCGCCCCTCCCCCGCCGACCACCTGGCGCCCGCGCTCGCCCTGCTGGAGGCGATCGTCGCCGACCGCGGCGTGCTGCAATCGCTCGACGCCGATGCGCGCACGCGGCTGCTGCAGGCCGTCGCCCTCGTCCACCATCCCGAACCCCGCGCCCGCCGCCGCGATGCCAAGGCACAGGCGCGCGAGCGTGCGCTCGAAAAGGCCCGGCAGACCGAAGCGCTGCTCGACCAGACCGGCATCCGCACGCTGCGCCGCAAGCCGGTGTTCACCACGCCGAACTATTTCCCGCCGCAGCCGCCGGGCCAGCACGATCCGCACAACCGCGCGACCGATCCGGTGTCGCACAACGAATCGCCCGAGCTGCTGCATTGCTACGTGTGCAAGCAGAAGTACACGCGCATCCACCATTTCTACGACCAGCTCTGCCCGGCCTGCGCGGAGCTGAACTTCTTCAAGCGCACCGAAACCGCCGACCTGCGCGGCCGCGTCGCGCTGCTCACCGGCGGCCGGGTCAAGATCGGCTACCAGGCTGGGCTGAAGCTGCTGCGCGCCGGCGCGACGCTGATCGTGACCACGCGCTTCCCGCGCGACTCCGCGGCGCGCTACGCGGCCGAGCCGGACTTCGGCGACTGGGGCCATCGCCTCGAGGTGTTCGGCCTCGACCTGCGGCACACGCCCAGCGTCGAAGCGTTCTGCGCGCAACTGCTGGCCACCCGCGAGCGGCTCGATTTCATCATCAACAACGCCTGCCAGACCGTGCGCCGCCCGCCGGCGTTCTACGCGCACATGATGGAAGGCGAACTCGCGGCGCTGCGCGACATGCCCGAAGACGTGCGCAAGCTGCTCGGCAATTACGAGGGCCTGCGCAGCCCCGACCTGCTGCCGCACGGCGAGGCGCCGGTGCTCGTGCATGCGCCTGCGCACGCGCTGGCCGGCGCCGCCGGGCTCACGCGTGCCGCCGAACTCTCGCAGGTGCCGCTGCTCGCCGACGAGCTGCTCGGCCAGTCGCACCTGTTCCCCGAGGGCCGGCTCGACCAGGACCTGCAGCAGGTCGACCTGCGCGGCCGCAATTCATGGCGCCTGCAGATGGACGAAGTGCCATCGGTCGAACTGCTGGAGACGCAGCTCGTCAACGCCGTCGCGCCCTTCATCATCAATGCACGGCTCAAGCCGCTGATGCTGCGCGTGCCTGCGGGCGAGGCGCCGACGCGCGACAAGCACATCGTCAACGTGTCGGCGGTCGAAGGGCAGTTCTACCGCAACTTCAAGACCACCAAGCACCCGCACACCAACATGGCCAAGGCCGCGCTCAACATGATGACGCGCACCGCGGCCGCCGATTACCACGGCGACGGCATCCACATGAACAGCGTCGACACCGGCTGGGTGACCGACGAGGATCCGGCCGAGATCGCGGCGCGCAAGATCGTCGAGGAGCGCTTCCACCCGCCGCTCGACATCGTCGACGGCGCGGCGCGCATCGTCGACCCGATCATCCACGGCTTCAACACCGGCGAGCACGTTTGGGGCCAGTTCCTGAAGGACTACGCACCGACGGACTGGTGAGGCGCGCCTGCGCCGCTCCCTTCAGAGCAGGTGCCGCAGCGACGGCAGGTATTTCTCGAGCGAGCCGGTGTTGACGACGACGACGTTGTCGCCGCGGCGGACCAGCCCGCGGTCGAGCAACTGCGGCAGCGCGGCCAGGCATGCGGCGCCTTCCGGCCCGATCCAGTCGTGGTGTTCGCGCCAGCGGCGCGCGACTTCGGCGGCGATGTCCTCTTCGGCCACGGCGACCGCGGCGCCGCCGCTCGCGCGGAGGATCTCCAGCACGCGGAAGTGGCCGACACCGCCGGGCACATTCAAGCCGTACGCGATCGTCTCGCCCGAGCCCAGCGCGACGGTGTCGGCGGCGCCGAGTTCGAACGCACGCACCAGCGGCCGCGTCGCCGCGCCCTGCACGCAGACCATGCGCGGGCGGCGCGCATCGAGCAGGCCCAGCGCCTCGAGCTCGTCCCACGCCTTCCACATGCCCAGCACGCCGGTGCCGCCGCCGG
>CAMLSB010000002.1 GCA_946482565.1 uncultured Lysobacteraceae bacterium
CCAGCGCCGACCTCGCGCACGCCGACAGCGACAGCCTGCTGCAGGATGCCGACGCGGCGCTCTATCGCGCCAAGCGCGAGGGCCGCAACCGGGTCTGCTTCTCGAACCAGTAGTCCGCGTACGGATTGTCGTTGTAGCGGGGAATTTCGCGATAGCCGTTGCGCTCGTACAGCGCGCGCGCCTCGATGAGCGAGCGCTGCGTGTCCAGCCGCAACGTGGACAGCCCCAACGCCGCGGCCTGCGCCTCCAGCGCCTCGAGCAGCCGCTGGGCGATGCCGAGCCCGCGCGCGGCGGGCGCGACCCACATGCGCTTGATCTCGCCGACACCGCGCGCAAGGACCTTGATCGCGCCGCAGCCGACAGCTTCCCCGTCGAGGCGCGCGAGCAGGAATGCGCCCTTGGGCGGGACCAGTTCGCCGGGTTCGGCCGTCGGCCCTCGCGAGGGATCGAAACCGCCTTCGAAGCGCGCAGCGATCTCGCGCAGGTAGGCGCCCACGCAGGCGCGCGCTTCCGCGCTGGCGGGATCGGCGCAGGCAATCCGGACCGCGGAGGCGCGCAGGCAACGCTCGACTTCGGCCATCGCCTCGACCAGCCGCTGGCGCCGCGCCGCGCCGAGTGGCGCGAGCACCGACGCCGCGAAGCGCTCCGAGCGCGCGTCGAGCGCGGCGAATTCGCGCAGGCCCTTGCGGGTGAGGGCGGCGCGCCGCTTGCGCGCGTCGCCGGGCGTCGGGCTCACCGCCACCAGGCCTTCGCCTTCCAGCACCCGGAGCATGCGGCTCAGGTAACCCGAATCCAGCGACAGCCGCGTGCGCAACGCCGCGACGTCGGCCCCTTCCCGGCCGATCTCGAACAGCAGGCGCGACACGGCCAGCGGTCGCCCGCGCCCGAGATAGTCGTCGTCGAGCGCACCGATCCGGCGCGTGACGGCGCGGTTGAACTCGCGTACCTGGCGGACCTGGGTCTCTTCGTCCATTACCTGACTATAGTCAGATGAATGGCCGAACTCAAGTCGTCGCGCCGACCCGCTTAAACCGCCGGACATCCCGCGGCATCCATTCCCTCGACTCCCGGGGAACGACGATGACCAAGGCTTCCACGCGCCGACTGGCGCTGACGCTCGCACTGCTGGCCTGCCCGCCGCTCGCCCTCGCCCAGGAAAAAGTACCGGCGCCTGCAGCTGCCCCGGCAACGGCCCGCACCTACACCGCCGCCGATTTCGCCCGCTACGCGCCGCGCACCGCACTGGACATGCTCGAGCAGGTGCCCGGCTTCGCGATCCGCGAAGCGGTGATGGAACGCGGCCTCGGCCAGGCCACCGGCAACGTGCTGGTGAACGGCCAGCGCCTGTCGGCGAAGTCCAACGACGTCATCACCCAGCTCTCGCAGGTTCCGGCCGGCAACGTGGTGCGCATCGAGATCGTCGACGGCGCGACGCTCGACATTCCCGGGCTGTCCGGGCAGGTCGCCAACGTCGTCACCAAGGCGCAGGGCATCAGCGGGCAGTGGGAATGGAGTCCCGATTTCCGCCGCTACTACACGAATCCGCAGTTCACCCGTGGCAGCGTATCGGTCAGCGGTTCCCGCGGGCGCATGGACTACACGCTGGGCATCGACAACAGCGCCAACCACAGCGGCGCGGGCGGCCCCACCACCATCTACAACGCCGATGGCAGCGTGCGCGAATTGCGCGACGACGCCTGGACCGGCGAGAGCGACCGGCCGCGCGTGAGCGCCAAGCTCGCCTGGAAAGGCGCCTCGGGCGCCATCGGCAACTTCAACGCCTCATGGCAGAAACTGCTGTTCGATTACGTCGAGGACGACCACCGCAGCGGCCCGGGCCTGCCGGACCGCCTGCGCACCGTGCGCAGCGACGAGGGCGGGCACAACTACGAATTCGGCGGCGACTACGAATTCGGCTTCGGCGGCGGTCGCCTCAAGCTGATCGGCCTGGACCGCTACACGTTCGATCCGTCGCAGGACACCGTCGAGACGCATTACGCCGACGGATCGCCCACCGATGGCGAGCGCTTCGCGCGCGAAGGCGAGGAAACCGAACGCATCGCGCGCGCGGAATACCGGTGGAAGCACGGCGGCGATTGGCAGGTCTCGGCCGAGTACGCGTTCAACAAGCTCGACAGCGCCTCCTCGCTCTACGCACTGGACGGCAGCGGCGCCTACCAGTCCGTGCCGCTGCCCGGCGGCACCGCCACGGTGCAGGAGGACCGCTACGAACTGATGGCCAGCTACGGCCGCAACCTGCTGCCCGCGCTCACGATGCAGGTGGCCGCTGGCGGCGAGTTCTCCCGGATGCAGCAAGCCGGCGGCGGTGGACTGAGCCGTTCGTTCCGGCGTCCCAAGGGCCAGGTCTCGCTCGCGTGGAAGGCCAGCCCGACGCTCGACGTCAACGTCAAGCTGCAGCGCAAGGTCGGGCAGCTGGATTTCTACGATTTCCTCGCCTCGGTGGACCTGCAGAACGGCCAGGCCAACGCGGGCAATCCCGACCTGGTGCCGCCGCAGACCTGGGAACTGGAAACCGAGCTGGTGAAGAACCTGGGCACATGGGGGACCACGACGTTGCGCGCCTATGCCCAGCGCATCGACGACATCGTCGACACGATCCCGATCGGCCCCGATGGCGAAAGCCCCGGCAACATCGACCGCGCCACCGTGCAGGGCATCGAATGGAAGAGCACGCTGCGGCTGGATCCGCTCGGCTGGGCCGGCGCGAAGGTCGACCTGACCTGGCAGCACGAGCGCAGCCAGGTCGCCGATCCGCTCACCGGCGTCGATCGCCCGATCAGCAACAACCTCAAGGACCTGGCCGAGATCTCGCTGCGCCACGACATCCCCGGCACGTCGTGGGCGTGGGGCGGCGACTTCAGCTACCAGTTCAACGCGCGCGACTATCGGCTCACCGAAGTCGGCCGCCAATGGGAAGGCCCGGTGTGGGATTCCTGGTTCATCGAGGACAAGGACGTGCACGGCCTCACCGTGCGCGCCGGCGTGACCAACCTGATCGGCGCGCGCAGCATGTGGCAGCGCACGGTTTACCTGGACCGGCGCACCGGCCCGGTGGATTTTTACGAGGATCGCGACGGTCGCATCGGCCCGATCTTCCAGTTCACCGTGTCGGGCAAGTTCTGAGCGCCACGACGGCGGCCGCTCACTTCTCCGCGACGGCTTCGACCTGGATGCGCAGCGCGGTGTCCATCGAGAAGCCCCAGTCCTTGCCCGCGGTGATGCCGAAATCCGCGCGACTGAAGTGCCCGTAGGCGTCGGCACCGCACCAGTCGCGCTTGAAGACCGGATGCGGCATGCACTTGAACGCGCGGATCTCCAGCGCCACCGGCCGGCTGATGCCGCGCATCGTCAGCGTGCCGTCCACGCGCGTGGGCTTGCCGTCGACGAATCCCGCGAGCTTGCCTTCGTAGTGCGCGACCGGATGCTGCGCGGTGTCGAAGTAATCCGGACCCGCCATCAGCTTGTCCAGTTCGGGGTTGCCGAAATGGACGCTCGCCAGATCGATGTCCACGGAGACCGTGCCGGTGCCGGCCGTTTTGTCCAGCACGATCGTGCCGCTGTTGCGGTCGAACTTGCCGCGGAACAGCGACATGCCCATGTGGTCCGCCTCGAACGCCGGGAACGTATGTCCGGGGTCGATCGCATAGGTCACGGATTGCGCGGACGCCGCGGGCGCGACGGCCGCGCTGGCGAGCAAGACGGGAAGCAGGCGCTTCCCGATCGACATGGCGTTCAGGCGATTGGACATGATGATCTCGGTGGGTTCGGCGGCGATGGAATCAGCGACGGTGCCAGCCCTTGCCCGCCATGCACGCCTCGAACGACGCAGTGCGCTCCGGGCCGGCCGGTTTCGACGCCGCTTCGGCTTCGCACGCTGTGCGCGCACCGTCGAAGGGCTCGGCGCCGTCGCCGCTCCAGCCCCTGCCATCGACCGCCGTGGTCGCGCATGCCGCCACGGACAGCGTCGCGATCAGCGCCAATACCGTTCGATGGCGCATCACATCACCCCGTGCCTGCGGAAGACGTTCCAGGCGAAGACCAGCATCGCCAGCAGCACGCAGACCGCGCCGATGCCGACCACCGGCCCGTACCACGCCGCGTGCGTCACCGCGCCGTAGATGCCGACGACCAGCAGGATCGCGCCCGCGAGGTGCAGCCAGTAATGCAGCGTCACCGCCCAATGCGGGACCTCGGGCCGTTGCGCGTAGAACAGGCCGGCGACGAACATCAGCACGCCGCCTGCCAGGTTGAGGTGCGTGTGCACCGGCGTCAGCGAGAAGTCCTGGCTCATGCCCATGCGCATGCCCAGGCACAGCCCCACGAGCAGGAACACCACGCCGGTACGTTGGAAAGCGGTCGCGCCCATCGATGTTTCCCCTTTTCCGCCCCCGGGCGGTCGGGCGGATCATCGCCGGGCCAGGGCCCGGCGCCAAGATGCGCCGCAGCAGCGACCCCAGGCATGACTTCCGTCATAGACAAAATAGTCTAGACAAACGTGTCTAGAAGGCGTAACGTGCCTTGCATCGAAGCGCCATGGGATCCGTCCGCGATGCCGAAGCCCCGCCTCCCGAAACCCACGCCCGCCGAACTCGGGCTGCTGCGCACGCTCTGGCAGCTCGGCCCTTCGTCCGTGCGCCAGGTGCACGAAACCCAGCGCCGCGAACGTCCCGACCTGGCCTACGCCACCGTGCTGCGGCTGATGCAGGTGATGCACGGCAAGGGCCTGCTCAAGCGCGACGAAAGCCAGCGCTCGCACGTGTACGCGCCGACCCAGGCGCAGGGCTCGTTGCAGACGCGCCTGCTCGACGACCTGATCCACAAGGCCTTCGCCGGCTCCGGCAAGGACCTGGTGCTGGCCGCGTTGCGCGGCGGCCGCGTCAGCGACGCCGAGCGGGAGGAGATCCAGCGCTTCCTCGGGGAGAACCACGATGAGTGACGCATTGCGGTTGCTGGCGCCGGCCCTGGCCGAGGTGCTGGTGCACTTCGTCTGGCAGGGCGCGGCGATCGGGGTGCTGGCGTGGGCGGCGCTCGGGCTGCTGCGCGTTGCACGGCCGCAGGTGCGCTATGCCGTGGCTTGCCTCGCATTGCTGTCGTGCCTGCTCGTTCCCGCATTCGGCTTGGTGCGGGCACTCGTGGCGGGCGACGCGGCGACAGCGGGTGGCATCGCCCTGCCCTTGCCGTTCGCCACGGCCGTGGTCGATGCCGGCCACGATGCAGGACCGTTCTCACTGCCGGACCCGGCGACACCGTGGATCGTCATTGCCTGGGCCGCGGGCGTGCTCGTGTTGTCGCTGCGCATGGCCTGCGGGCTGCTGTGGGCCGGCCGCCTGCGCCGCGCGGGCAGCGATGATGCCGGCGGCCCGTGGCAGGAGCGCGTCGATCGCCTCGCGCTACGGCTCGGCATTGCGCGGTCCGTGATGCTGCGGCTGGTGCCCGGCGATGGTTCTCCGCTGACCGCCGGCTGGCTGCGCCCCGTGGTGCTGCTTCCGCTCGCGGTCGCGACGCGCATGCCGGTCGAACTCGTCGAGGCGCTGCTCGCGCACGAACTCGCGCACGTGCGCCGCCACGATTACCTCGTCAACGTGCTGCAGGGCGCGGTCGAAGCCCTGCTGTTCTACCACCCCGCGGTGTGGTGGCTCTCGCACCGCATCCGGATCGAACGCGAGCTCGTCGCCGACGACCTCGCCGCCGGCGCGCTCGGCGACCGTCGCCGCCTCGCGCTCGCGCTGTCCGAACTCGAGCGCGTTGTTCCCGAACATACCGATGCCTTCCCCGCCCACCTCGCGCCCGCCGCCCATGGAGGCCAGCTCATGTCCCGCATCCAGCAATTGATCCGCCCGCAGCGCCGCAGCGCTGGCGCCCTCATCGCGCTGCCGCTCGTCGGCATCGCGCTCGCCGGCGCCGCGTTCTACGCGCAGGCGCACCTCGCCGCGCAGGACGACGCCGCGATCCCCGCGCCTGTCGCTGCGCCTGTTGCTGCCATTGCACCGTCGCCCGCCGTCGCGCCGACGCCCGCCACTGCACCTGCCACTGCACCGGCACCCGCCGCGGCCCCGGCCGCCGTGCCGACGCCGCACCCGGCACCCGCGCTGGACGACGATGCGTCCTACGCCTTCGTGCGCAAGGACAAGGACGGCATCACGATGTCCGGCAACATGAACGATCGCCGCGACATCGAGGCGGCGCGCGCGCGCATCGACGGCGATTTCCTCTGGTTTCGCCGCGACGGAAAAGCCTGGGTCGTCCGCGACACGGCGACGATCGCCAGTGCCCGCCAGGCCTGGTCCGGCCTGGAGGGGATGGAAAAGGAAATGCAGGCGCTGCAGGCGAAGATGGCACCGCACAGCGCGCGCATGGAAGCCCTGAGCCAGCGCATGCAGGCGCTGCACGTGGACAACGCGTTCGACTCGAGCGAAGGCCGCGAAGCCCAGGCCGACATGCAGGCGCTCGCGCGGGAGATGGAGACGCTCGCAGGCGAGCGCATGCGGCTGGTGCGACGCGAACGACGTGCGGACAGTGACAGCGCGCGCGCCGAACTCGACCGCGCCATGGCCGCGCTCGACCAGCGCCAGGCCACGCTCGATGCGGCGATGGAGAAACACCGCGCCACCATGGAGCAGTTCAGCAAGCGCATGCAGGCGCAACAGGTGCCGATGGAAGCCCTGTCGCGCGAGATGGAGGCCGCCTCCAGGCCGATGGATGCGATCGGTCGCGACATGGACGCCGTCGGCCAGCGCATCGATCGCGCGGCCAAGATCGCCGATCGCCAGGTGCGTTCGCTGATCGACCAAGCCTGGCGCGACGGCCGCGCCCAGCCGGCCCCCACGCTGCGCTGAACGGTCCGCGCGTCGCGGCCCCGACGGGTCGCGACGCCGCCACGGGGATCGCGCTACGCTTGCCGGGCCCGCCCCACGAGCAGGATCCCATGCGCAAGCTCCTCGTTCCCGCCACCCTCGCCGCGCTGCCGCTGCTGGCCGCGCCCGCATTCGCCAGCAGCTTCGCCGGGAGCAGCGCCGGCACGTCGGCCGGCGGCACTTCGGCGTCCTCCGGCAGCACCTCCGGCGACGACAAGATCGTGATGCAGGCGCGCGACGACGCGGCCTGCTTCGTCGCCAGCGACGGCGCGATCCGCGGCGCGATGCTGGAAGCGGCACTCGTGTCGCTGCGCGAACACCATCCGCAATTGCGCGACCAGGGCGACCTGCAGCTGGCCCAGGCGATCCTCGCCCGGTGATCGTCCCGCGGCGCAACGGCGCCGTGCGCGTGTGGTGGCTGGCTTGCCTGCTCGGCTGCATGGCGCCCGCGCAGGCGCTGCGCCTGTCCGTCGACACCGCGGCGCTGACGCCATCGGAAGCCGCGCGGTCGCAGGCGCTTCTTGACGACGCGAAGCAACGACTTCCGCCGCGGTGGTCGCAGGCGCTCGGCGACGTGCGCGTGGAATGGCGCGATGACCTGCCGGCGAACGTCGAGGGCCGTGCCTACGGCTCGGGCGACGCGACCGGCCGCATCCTGCTGCGCCGCCCGCTGCTTGCCCCCGGTGGCGACAATCGCCTCGCACTCGCGTCGATCCTCCATGAGCTTGCGCATCTCTACGACCGAAGCCGCGACGGTGGACTGTCGCGCGACCGACGCCTGCGCGCGCTCGCCGGCTGGGAGGACGCGCCGCTGCGTCCCTGGCCGACGCGCAACGCCTTCACCGATCGCAGTCCCGACCGCTACGAACTGACGGACCCGGTCGAGTACGTGGCGGTGAACCTCGAGCACTTCCTGCTCGACGCGGATTACGCGTGCCGGCGGCCGGCGATGGCGCGCCTGTTCGCGCAGCGCTTCGGCGATCCTGCGACGTCCGCCGCCTGCCCCGGCGACCTGCCCTTCCTGCAGGCGACGTCCGAGGGCGGCGCGCCGCTGCTCGCGATCGATCCGTCGCGCGTGTACGCCGTCGACTACCTGCTCGCCGAAGGCAACTCCGCGCCGATGAGCCGCTGGGGCCACGCGATGCTGCGCGTCGTCGCCTGCGCGCCCGGGCATGCGCCCGGCCCGGCATGCCGCCTCGACCTGGCGTACCACCAGGTGCTGTCGTTCCGCGCCTTCGTCGACGACGTGCAGGTTTCCAGCTGGCGCGGGCTCACGGGTTCGTATCCGTCGCGGCTGTTCGTGCTGCCGCTGGCCCAGGTCGTCGACGAATACACCAAGGTCGAACTGCGCGGCCTGCGCTCGATCCCGCTGCACCTCTCGCGCGACGAAATCGCGACGCTGCTGCAGCGCGCCGCGCTCGTGCACTGGAGCTACGACGGGCGTTACGCCTTCGTCGGCAACAACTGCGCGGTGGAAACGGCGCGCCTGCTCGAGGATGGCGTACCGCGCTTCGCTGCCGCGCACCTGATGTCGATCACGCCGAACGGCCTGCTGCGCCGCCTCGAACGCGGCGGCGTCGTCGGCGGCGACGTGCCTGCAGATCGCGCCGAAGCGATGCGCCAGGGCTACTACTTCGAGCCGATGAGCGCGCGCTACCAGGCGATGTACGAGGTGGCGCGCAAGGGACTGGCGCTGCCGGAACGACGCGTGGAGGACTGGTTGGCGCTGCCGCCACGCGCGCGCGCCGCCGTGTTCGCCCGGGCGGACCTGCGCGCGAGCGCCGCGCTGCTGGTGCTGGAGGAAGCCGCGATGCGCCGACAGGAAGCGCTGGCGCGCGACGTGCTCAAGCGCCGCATGCCCGCACCCGGACGCGAGGCGGCGCGCGGCCTGTTGCGGCTTGAGGACACGCTGACGCGTCCCGCGCGGATGCTCGGCGGCGATGGCTACGGCATCCCGCAGGCAGGGGAACGCGCCGCGGTGTTGCGCGACGCCAACACGCTGTCGGAACGATGGCGCCGGCAACGCGAGGCGCTGCTCGGCCAGGCCCGGGACTGGTTGCCGGCACCCCGGCGAGAGGCGCTGGACGCCACCGAGGCCAACATCGCGGCGCTCGGCGCGCAACTGCGGCGCGTGGCCGCGCCCCCGCGCTAGAATCCGCCGACTCCGGGGGGAAGGCCATGGGACATCGCACCCGCGCCGCGATCGCATTCGTCGTGCTGTTCGTGCTGTACCAGTCCGCCGAAGGCATCGGCGACCGCGTGCTGCACAGCTTCGCCGTGCAGGCGACGCTGATGACCGCTTGCGTGGTCGCGGCGTGGCCGCTGTCGCGCTGGCTCGGGTATCGCGGTTACGGCGCCTGGGCGCTCGATGCACGCGCACGCAGCTACGGCTGGCTGGCCGTGGGGCTGGCGCTGGCGCTGTCGGCCAAGGCGATGGCGCTGTGGATCGGCGTGCGCCTGGGCATCTACGTGGCCGCGCCGGCCGTCGCCCCGCAATCGGCCGCATTGCTCATGGCAGGCCTGCCGATGCTGCTGCTGTCGACCTTCATCCCGTCGATCGCCGAGGACATCGTCGCCCGCGGCTTCTGGTACCGCGGCGCCGGCATCGCCTGGCAGCGCGGCATCGCCTTCGTCGCGTTCTCGAGCCTGGCCTACGTCGCCAACCACATCTTCCGGCTGCATCTCGGCGCGCCGGAATGGATCATGCTGGCTTGCCTGGGCATCGCCTACGCGACCGCGCTGTGGCGCACCGGCACGCTGTGGGCCGCGGTCGGGCTTCACTGGGGCTGGAACCTCGGCAACCACCTGGGCGATGCGCTGGTGCCGCTCGACACCGCCGCGCCCGCGGTTTCACCGCTGCTGTCCGGCGCGGTGCACCTGGTGCTTGCCGCGGTCGTGCTGCTGCTCACGCGCGGCACGACACCGCGCGCTCAGGGATTGGCCAGCGCGTAATCGATCGCGGCGCGCGCGGCGGCGACCTGCGCGGCGTTGCACTGTTCCGGGGTCGCGCGCGGGCTGTCCGGATAGACCTCGGTGGTGGTCGTGTAGCGCGCGCCGGTGATGCCCGCGCACAGGCCGAGTTCGACCAACGCATAGCGGATCACGCCGGGCGACACCACCGGCGAGCCGATGATGGTGCCGTCCGGGTCGGACGGCGCGATGTGGGTGACCTGCGCGACGGCATCGATGATCGCCTGCTGGAACGCCGGCTGCGGGTTTTCCGTGTCGTCCACCAGGTAGAAGCCATCGGGGATCGTGCCGGGTTCGAACGGCTTGCCGTCGCGCGCCGCCAGTGCCGGACGGAATTCCGACTCGTCGGTGTCGGTCGTCTCGTGCAGGTCGATGTGCATCGCGAACCGGCCCCGCAAGGGCGCGACCAGGCGCATCAGCGCGGCCGATTCCTGCGCGGGGCTGTTCGCGCGGAAATTGCGGTTCGGGTCGAGGGCGTCCGCGTTCCAGCGCTGGATGCTCTCGTAACCCCAGGGGCTGACGCAAGGCGCCACCAGCACGTTGGCGCGGCCCGCGTAATCGGCCAGGTGCCGGTCGATGAAATCCAGCGCGCCATGCACGCCACTGGTCTCGTAGCCGTGCACGCCGCCATCCACCAGCATCACGGGCAGGCCGTCGCGCCAGGCGCGGTCACGCACCGCGAACAGCGGGAAGCGCCCGTCGGCGCCGTAGTCGAGCTCGCCGTACTGGACGACGTCGAAGCGCTCGCGGAAACCGGCGATCACCGCGACGACATCGTCGGCGTAGCTGCGTTGCCGGGCCTGGCGTGCGCGCCAGGCCGCCTTTTCCGCGGCACCCCACGGCTGGCCGGCAATGCCGATGGGGTAAGGCGCGCGGGTCGCAGTCATGGCGGTTTCCGGGATGCGGAGCGGGAACCCGGATTATCGCGTAGGATGGCCTGGCAGTGCGTCGACACGCGCATCCCTGCGGCAGTTCCATCGTCGCTCGTTGCGCTCCTTGCCACGCGTTCCCCAGCGCCTTGGGCCACGCCCCGATCGGGAACGCGCCATGCCGCGATCGAAAACGGATCCGCCAGCCTCGTCGAAGACCGGGCACCTGTTTTCGCCGCGCAAGGCCAAGGAGCGCGCCGACGTCACCCACGAAAGCCTGTCGGCCGACGTGGCCGCGTTCCGCAAGGCCGGTGGACGGATCGAAGTCCTCGGCGTGACCCGCTCGCTGCTGCGGATCGGTCGTGACGGCGACGAAGCGCCGCCACCCGTTCCCGCCAACCCCTCGCCCACCCGCTCGCGGCGCTGACATCGCCTCGACGGCATCAGGAGAACGCACGATTGGCCAAGCCCAATTACAGTTTCGAAAAGCGCCAGCGCGAGCTGGCCAAGAAGAAGAAGCAGGACGAAAAGAATGCGCGCAAGCGCGAAGCCCGCGGCAACGGGGTTTCCCCGGCGGCGGATGACGCCGGAGCCGATGCCACCGCAACGCCACCGGCAGCCGCCGAAGCGCCTGCAGACACGCCCGCCGCACCAGCGCCGCGCATCCATCGCCGCGCGCCGTCGAGCGAACGCACCGGCGAGTAAGCGGCAAACTCGCCTGCGCCCCGGCGTCGGCCCCGCAATCGCTGCATGACACCCGGCACCCTGCCCTGCGGCACTCGCCGCACCGGGGTACCCCCGCTGGAATGTGCGCTCCCCCCGCCGGAGCGCCCCATGCCGACTGCACGTCCCACTGCACGCCTCGTCCTTCCCGCGATCCTCGGGTTCGCGCTCGCGTCGTTCCTGCCGCCCGCGCAGGCACGGCCGGCCGACGCCCCCGCCGTGTCCACGGTCGCGCCGGCGGACATGCATCTCGAGCACCTGCGCCCGGCGAAGATGACCTACCTCGTGTACATGCACGGCGCCGCGGGCACCGGCATTTCACGCACGATGCTGGCGACGTCCGAGGTGACGCGCGAGCGCGTCGACGGTGCCGATGCCTGGGTGATCGAGCAGCACTGGGAAGACGAGACCGGCACGATGCATACCGCGCGCACGGTGCATGCGGCCAGCGACATCGCCACGCTGGCGCAGACCAGCACCTGGAAGCGCCCCACGGCCACGATCACGACGTCGGTGGTGCCGGCCGAAGGCCGCGGCAGCATCGAAGGCGAACTCCCGGATGCCGCGCGCGAGCGCATGCTGGCCGGATTCGCCACGATGAAGGACGGCTGGTGGTTCAACTGGCATTCCGACCTCGTGCTGCTGCCGCTGCTGCCCTACGAAAAAGGCGGCACCCTGCGCGTGCACCTGTTCGACGTCGGCATGCCCGCGCCGATGGACGTGGACTACACCGTCGCCGGCGAACGCCAGCTGCAGGGCGCCGACGGCAGCACGTTCGACTGCTGGCTGGTCGAGACCGAGAGCGGCAAGCCCGGCTCCGGCAACTTCCAGCGCTTCTGGATCGACAAGGCCAGCCGCGTCGTGGTCAAGGAAGAGGACGTGTTCAACGGGCAGTACCGCTCGAAGGTGTTGCTCAGCGTGCCGGCCGTGGTCGAGTTCGCGCTGCCGGAGACGAAGTCCTGACGCGAGCGCACGGCGCCGGCCTCACTCGTCGTCGGCGACGACGGCGAGCAGGTCGGCCGGATCGTAGTCGTAGCCGAGCAGTTCGCCCGGCGCGCATTCGAGCACCGCGCACAGCTTCGCCAGCGTGCGGAAGCGGATGCCCTTCACCTTGCCGCTGCGGAACAGCGACATCTGCGTTTCGCTGATACCGACCTGCGCGGCCAGCTCGCGCGCCTTCATGCCGCGGCGCGCGAGCATCTCGTCGAGCGTCACCCGGATCGGCATCAGGGGATTTCGTCCAGTTCGGCCTGCATCGCGCGCGCCTGGTCGACCAGGCGCGCCATGAGCACGAGCGCGGCGCCAACCACGCCCAGCACGATGCCCGACAGGTCGAAGTACGCGTAGCCGCCGTGGCCGCCGCCGATCCAGCGCGACAGGTTCGTCACCGCGAATACGTTGAACAGCGCACCGGCGAGCACGCCGATGCCGATGTGCCGCATCGCACGCGCCACGGTCGGGTGGAACAGCAGGCCGGCCGCGAGCTCGCCCAGTGCGCGCTGCACCGCCCACAAGGCCCACAGGTAGCCGAGGGCGGGCGCGAGTCGTACCGCCAGCAGCAGTGCCTGCGTGGCGTCGATGGTGCCCGGCGCCGCGTGGCGCCAGGGTCCGACAGCCGCGGCCAGGCAGGTCACCCCCAGCAGCAGGGAGAGGCAGGCGAACACGAACAAGGTTGCGACGCGCAACAGGCGGCACTGGCTGCGGAAACGATCGAAGGCCGGCATCGCGAATCCTCTGGCGAAGGGGGGCCATGACTGATGGGAGGAGTACAAACTTTAAGCTTGACTTAAAGTTTTTGCCACCCTATAACTTTATCCCAGACTTAAAACTTCTGGAACCCCCAACATGCCCGCCGCCATCGAAACCGTGGACCTCACCCGCCGCTTCGGCGATCGCACCGCCGTCGACCGCGTGTCCATGACCGTGCCCGAGCGCAGCATCTACGGGTTCCTCGGCCGCAATGGCGCCGGCAAGACCACGACCATCAAGCTGCTGCTCGGCCTGCTGCGCGCGGACGCGGGCCATGCCCGCATCGCCGGCATCGACGTCGCGGCCGACCGCATCGGCGCAGCGCGCCGGGTCGGCGCGCTGCTCGAGGCGCAGGGGTTCTACGCGCACCTCACCGGACGCGAGAACCTGGGCCTCACCTGCCGCCTGCTCGGACTCCGTGCATCCGAGATCGACCGCGTGCTCGATGTCGCGGAGATGTCGGCGCACGGCCGCCGGCGCGTGGCCGACTACTCGCTGGGCATGCGCCAGCGTCTCGGCCTCGCTCGCGCGATGCTCGGCGCGCCGCCGGTGCTGGTGCTCGACGAGCCGACCAACGGCCTCGACCCGGAAGGCATCGCCGACATGCGCCGGTTCCTGCGCGAGCTGCCCGCGCGCACCGGCGCCACGGTGCTGCTGTCGAGCCACCTCCTCGACGAGATCGAGCGCACCGCCACGCACATCGGCATCCTCAGCGAGGGGCGGCTCGTCCTCGAAGGTGCGCTGGCCGAGCTCAAGGCCGGCCTGGCGAGCGAGGTCGCGATCGGTACCGACGCGCCGGAGCAGGCCGCCGCCCTCGCCCGCGCGCACGGTTTCGACATCACGCAACAGGACGACGAACTGGTGGCGCGCTTCGCACCGCAGGAAGACGTGCGGGGCGCGGCCGCCGCGCTCAACCGCGTGCTGTGCACGGCCGGCGTGCGCGTGCATGCGCTCGCGCCGCGGCAGCGGTCGCTGGAGACCCTGTACCGGCAGTCGGCGCCCGCGGCGCTCGCCTGACCCCACCACGCATCCGGAACCCTCGCCATGTCGCTCATCCCCGCCCCGCGTTTCGCCACCGCCCTCGCCGTCGAGGCCTACAAGCTGCGCCGTTCGCTCGCGCTGCTGCTGGCCGCCGTCGCGCCCCTGTTGATCGCGTTCTTCCTGTTCTTCAATTTGCTGCGGATGAAACAGCCGATGCCGTGGGAGATGGCGTTGCAGACGTCGGCCGCGATCTGGGCCTTCTTCATGCTGCCGATGAGCGTGACCGCGCTGACCGCGCTGGTCGCGCACACCGAGCACGGGCCGCGCGCCTGGGACCACCTGCGCGCATTGCCGCTGCCGCGCTGGCACCTGTACGCGGCCAAGGCGCTGTGCGTGCTCGGCGTGGTCGCGGCGATGAGCGTGCTGCTGGCCCTGCTGTCGCTGCTCGCGGCACAGCTGGCCGGCTGGTGGAAGCCAGCGGTCGCCGCCAGCGGCACGCCCGACCTGGCCGGGTTCGCGCTGGTGCTGGCGCGCGTCTTCGTCGCGGCATGGTTGCTGGTGGCGGTGCAGTTGTGGATCGCGCTGCGCTACGCGAGCTTCGTGCCGGCGCTCGCGACGGGCATCGGCGGCACCTTCTTCGCCGTGGTCGCGACTTCCGCGAAGGCGGGCATGCTCATGCCGTGGCAGTTGCCGGTGAACCAGCTCGCGGCCGATCCGGCGCGGGCGGACATCACGCTCCTCCTCGGCGGCGTGGGCGGTGCGTTCGCGTTCGGGCTGATGCTGTGGCGGCTGGGACGGCGCGAAGTGCTCGCCTGACGCTCGGGTTACGATCCGGGCATGAACCCGAAACTGGCTCCAGCCGCCTTCCTGCTCCTCGCCGCGACCGCCTGGGCCGCGCATGCCGCCGAACGCCCCGCCGCGGGGCCTGTCGCCACCGTGCGCGTGGCCTTCGACCGCGACGGCATCACCGCGACGCGCGTCGCCGGATTCGCTGATCGCGACGCCGGCCGCAAGGTCACCGCCGGCGACCCGGTCCGCATCGCCTCGATCTCGAAGCTCGTCACCGCGATCGGCGTGATGCGCCTGGTCGAAGCCGGCAAGCTCGACCTCGACGCCGATGTCGGCGAGGTTCTCGGTTTCCCGCTGCGCAACCCCGCGTTCCCGGACCAACCCATTACGCTGCGCCTGCTGATGTCGCATCGCTCCAGCCTCACCGACGGCGCCGGCTACTGGCAGACGCCGCTCGACGGCAAGCTCCGGGACGTCCTCGACGATCCGGAGGCCTGGGATCCGCAGCACGCGCCGGGCACCTATTTCCGCTACACCAACCTCAACTTCCCCGTCGTCGCGCAGGTGATGGAACGCGCGACCAGCGAGCGCTTCGACCAGTTGATGGAGCGGCTGGTGCTGCGTCCGCTGGGCATCGAGGGCTGCTTCAACTGGGCCAGCTGCAACGACGCTGCAGTCGCGCGCGCGGTCGTGATCTACGACGGCGACGGCAAGCCGGCCAAGGACGACCTGCACGGCCGCAGGCCCGACTGCCCGGTGAACCCGGCCAAGGACGGGAGCTGCGATCTCGCGCAATGGCGGGCCGGCGAGAACGGCGGGCTGTTCTCGCCGCAGGGCGGCCTGCGCATTTCGATGAACGGGCTGTCGCGCATCGGCCGCATGCTGCTGCGCGATGGCGAACTCGACGGCGTGCGCATCCTCTCGCCCGCCTCCGTACGCGAACTGGCGAAGCCGCTGTGGCAGTACGTGCCGGGCCAGGGACTCACGTACGAGGAAGACACCGGCGATCTCGGCGACGGCTTCTTCTGCCGTTACGGCATGGCGATGCAGACGCTCGCCACGCCGGTCGAAGGCTGCCGCGACGATCCCTTCGGCGACGGCATCGCGCGCGTCGGCCATTCCGGTTCGGCCTACGGCCTGCAGTCGGGATTGTGGCTCGACCGCGAACACGGCCAGGGCGTCGTCTGGTTCGCCACCGGCATGCCGGACGAACGCCTCGGCGGACGTTCGGCGTTCAGCGCGATCGAGGAAACGCTCGCGCACTGACCCGCAGCGCATGACGAAAGGCACGGCCCCTTCCGGGCCATGCGCGGCTGCGCTCGCGCCAAGGACGCTAGGCGCACCCACACGTCGCAAGGAAGCGCATGAAGAAGCTGCTACGCAACGACCACGGCCGGCTGCGCAACGGCTGGTGGATCCTGGTGTTCATCGCGGTGTTCCTGGCCAGCCAGCTCGCCTACCGCCCGATCTCGCACGCATTGAAAGCCGCGGGGGCCGGCGAAGTCCTGCTGTCGCCGCTCCCCGCGCTGTTCCTGCTGCTGGTGACGTGGATCTGCCTGCGACTGCGCGGCGAGCCATTGTCTGCCGTCGGATTGCGGACGGATGCGCGCTGGTGGCGACAGGCCGGCGCCGGCGCCGCGATCGGCGGCGCGCTGATGCTGGCCGTCACCGGCCTGATCGCGCTCGCCGGCGGCGTGCGCTTCGAACTCGATCCCGCGCGCGGCCTCGCGGCGCTGGCGCACGGCGCCTGGTTCTTCCTCGGCGTGGCCTTGCTGGAGGAACTACTGTTCCGCGGCTTCGTCTTCCAGCGCATGGTCGATGGCCTCGGCACGCGGATCGCGATGGTGCTGATGGCCGTGCTGTTCGCGGTGGCCCACTGGGGCAACCCGGGCATGGAAGGCACGACGGAAGCGTGGGCGACGGTCGACACCGCGCTCGGGGCGCTGCTGCTCGGCTTCGCCTACCTGCGTACCGGCAGCCTCGCCCTGCCGATCGGCATCCATTTCGGCTGGAACTGGATGCAGGGCACGGTGCTCGGCTTCGACGTCAGCGGCCTGGACCAGGCCGGCTGGCTGCTGCCGCACCTGCTCGACAAGCCGCAGTGGCTGACCGGCGGCGCGTTCGGTCCGGAGGCCAGTGTCTGCTCGGTGACGGTCGACGCGGTCGCCGTGCTGCTCGCCTGGCGCTGGAAGGGAACCCGGCCCCGTGCGGCATAGTCAGCGCGTGACGCGGCGGAACGTCCGGCCGCGCCAGTCGATGGCGTCGCCAGTCGGATTGCAGGCGAAGGCTTCCGGTGGCTCGAGCGTGCCGTCCGAAGCCGCGAACAGGCCGGGCTTCGCGGGTTCGAGCGCGAGATGCCGTGCGCCCGCCTGCGCGACGAGGCCCGTGCCCGCCATGCGCACGACGAGCGTGCCGAACAGCGGATCGGCGTAGGTCCCGGCGCATTGGCGCAGGGCGCGCGCATCCGGCTTCCACGCCCAGTCGCCCCACGCCGCGTCCTTGCGCGCGTCGGCGATGGCCTGCGCCCGCTTGCGCGCCTTGCCCGCGACGCGCTCCGGCAATGCGGCCACGGCCGCATCGAGCCGCGCCTCCTCGCCGTCCTGTCCGGTCGCCAGGCCGATGAAGGCCTTCATGACTTCCAGTTCGAAGCCTTCCATCGCGCTGTCGCTGTTCACCGCCAGCGACAGTCCCGCATGCGCGGAAGGCACCAGCACCGTCACCGACACCGCGCCGACGTAGCTGCCGGGATGCATCAATGCATGCTGGCCCTTGTACGTGCAGGCATACCAACCCAGGCTGTAGCCGTCGCAATCGATCTCGCCGTCGGCGAGCTTCGCAGCGGCCACGGGGCGTTGCGCGCGCGCGAAATCGCGAGGATCCAGCCCGGCACCGGCGCCGCCGATCCCGAGGTTGGCCTGCATCCAGGCCGCCATCGCATCCGCCGACGCGAGCAATCCGCCGGCCGCGTGCATCAGCGCATCCGGCTTCGGTGCGCTTGCATGCCACGCGTCGCCGTCCCACTGATGGTTCCACGCGACGCGTCCGGACGCGACCTTCGACGGCCGCGAGACCACGCCCGCATCGAGGCGCAACGGGCGCAGCACTTCCGCGTCGAGCCAGTCGCGCCAGTTGCGCCCGGTGCGGGCCTCGAGGGCGGCGCCATAGACCAGGTCGCCGAGGTTCGCGTAGCGGAAGCCCGGCGCGCGCGTGGTGGCCTCGGAAGCGAGCCAGCGCGGATAGTCCGCGGCGGGCAAGTCGCGCACATAGGCAGTGACGAAGTTCAGCGTGTCGGTGGACAGGCCTTCCTGGTGCGACAGCAAATCCGACATGGTGATGCGTGCGGGATCGGCGGGCGCCGGGAGGCGCAGCTGCGGCCAGACGTCGGCGAGCGTCGTGTCGAGGGGCAGCACGCCCTTGCGGTCGAGCACCGCGCCAAGCAGGCCCATGAACGACTTGGTCTGCGAGGCGATGTAGAACAACGAGCTTCCGTCGACGGCGGCATCAGCTGCCGCGTCCGCATCGACGCGACGCGTGCCGTGCACGTCGATCCACGGCGCGGCATCACCCTGCACGATCACTGCCGAAACCGCCGGGAACGCGCCTGGCGTGCGCTGCGCGGCATCGAGCGCGCGTTCGATCGGCTGCGTGAGTCCAGGCGCCACGTCCCCCGCGGGAACGGGCGTGTCGGTCGCAGCGGCCAGGGCAGCCGGGGCCCAGGCCAGCAGCGCAAGCCATGCGGGAACAAGCCATCCGGGCGCGAGGGAACGAGGCAAGGGCATTGCGGGCATCCGGTTGGCGGTTGCCTGCATGGGAGACACCACGCGGGCCGCCGGTTGCAGCCCGCGCACTGCTTCATCCCGGGCCGGCCTCAGTGCTTGGCCGGCTTGTAGTTCCCGCCGAGGTTGCGCGATGCGATGTTGATGCGGTTCCAGCCGTTGATCGCCACCACCAGCAAGGTGAGGTCCACCAGCGCCGCGTCGTCGAACAGCCGCGATGCGCGCTCGTACAGCGCGTCGGAGACGGCATCGTGCGAAGCCAGTTCGGTGAGCTCTTCGGCCCAGGCGAGCGCGACCTGCTCGCGTTCGGTGTACAGCTTCGTCTCGCGCCAGGCAGGCAGCAGGTACAGGCGCTGCTCGGTCTCGCCGGCGGCGCGCGCGTCCTTGCTGTGCATGTCGAGGCAGAACGCACAGCCGTTGATCTGCGAGGCGCGCATGAGCACGAGCTGCACGAGCGCCGGCTCCAGGCGGCCGGCGGCCTCGACCTGCTGGGTGAGCGCGATCAGCGGCTGCATGGCGGGATAGTGCTTGACGACGGAAAAGCGGTTCATGGGGACGGTTCCTTCGATGGCCGGCGACCGGAATGGCCGCCGCTTCAGTGCAAGGACGCCGTAGGCGGCGGGTTCGTGACCGCCCGCAGCCGCGCGAGCTTGCCCGGATGGCGCAAGGTGTGGATCGCGGTGATCCGCTCGCCGTCGCATTCGATCCAGGTCGCACCGAACAGCGTGTCGCCCTGCAGCATGAACAGCGCCGGGGCGCCGTTGAGCGTCGCGAACTCGTAGCGCACGCCGACGCCCGCGTGCAGGTTGCGCCCGATCTGCCGGTACAGCCGCGCGAGCCTCTCGGCGCCCCGCAACGGACGCAGCGTCGCCCGTGCCACCCCGCCGCCGTCGCTGAGATGGATCGCGTCCTCGGCGAACAGCGCTTGCAGCGTATCGAGGCTGGGCTCGGCCATCGCCGCGACGAAGCGCTGCAGCAGGCGCCGCTGCGCGGCCTCGTCCACGTGGAAACGCGGCCGCCCTTCGCGCAGGCGCCGCTTCGCGCGATGCACGCGCTGGCGGCAGGCCTCCTCCTCGATGCCGAGGATGCCCGCGGCTTCGGCGTGGCTGTAATCGAAGACTTCGTGCAGCAGGAAGGCCGCGCGCTCCTCCGGCCCCAGCCGCTCCAGGAGGAGCAGGAACGACAGCGTCAGCGACTCGCTGCGCTCCAGCGCGGCATCGGGATGCTCGGCATCGGGCACCAGCGGCTCGGGCAGCCACGGGCCGGTGTAATGCGCGCGTTCGGCCTTCGCGCGGCGCAGGCGATCGAGCGCGATGCGCGTGGTGACGGTGACCAGCCATGCCTCGGGGTCGTCGAGCGCCGCCACTTCCTGGTCGTGCAGGCGCAGCCATGCATCGTGCAACACGTCCTCGGCGTCGGCCGGCGTGCCGAGCATGCGGTAGGCCAGCCCGAACAGGCGGCTGCGGTGGCGTTCGAACAGGTCGGTCCGGGGATCCATGCCAGTCCTCCGTCGGGATCGAAGCCAGGACGCATCGGCGGGCACGAACGTGACCGCGCCGGCTCGCGGCTCAGCCGGCGGTCAGGTCCGCGCGGCACCGTCCGGGTAAATTTTCCCGTCCCCCGATGATAACCAGCTCAGGAAGCTCCATGCCCCGAACGACGATGCTCCGCCTGCTCCCGCCGCTGCTGCTCGCCGCGGCGGCAATGCCGTCCGCGGCGATGGCCCAGTCGCACGCCAGCCTGGCACCGCAGGACGGCAGCAAGGCGGATGGCCATTGGACCGGCCGCGGCGAACTCGGCCTGGCGCTGTCCCGGGGCAACACCGACAGCGAAAGCTTCATCGGCAAGTTCGACGTGGCCTACGGCAATGCGCTGCGCAAATACGCCTTCGGCGCCTCCGGCCAGTACGCCACGACCGACGGCGAGGAAAGCGCGCACCGCTACGAACTGCACGGCAGCACCGGCTTCCGCCTGGGGCCGCGCAGCTATGTCTACGCGTCGCTGCGCAACGAACGCGACGCTTTCGCCACCTACGAGTACCAATGGACCGCCGCGTCGGGTTTCGGGTACGACGCCATCCGCGGCGAGCGGCAGCGCCTGTTCTTCGAACTCGGGCCCGGCTATCGCTTCGCCAAGGACCAGGACGTGCGCGTCCACCACAACCAGGCGATCGCGCGTGGCCTGGCCGACTGGAACTTCAAGCTCACGGACACCGCCTCGCTGGTCGACAACGTGCTGGTGGAATCCGGCAGCGACAACACCTTCGCCCGCAACCTCTTCGGCGTCCAGGTCGCGGTCAGCAAGGGCCTGCAGATGAAGGTCGGCCTGGAGACGCGTTACAACAGCCATGTCGGTGCCGGCATCAGCAACACCGACAACCTGACCACGGTGAACCTGGTCTACGACTTCAAGTAGAACGAGCCGCCACGCTCACGCGCGGCGCAGCAACTGCCCCGCGCTGCCCGTGCGTTCCCCGCCCTCGAACGCCGGCTGGCCGTTCACCACGACCAGGTCGAAGCCTTCGGCCTGCAGCGTCGGATGCACGTAATCGGCGCGCGCATGCACCTTCGCCGGGTCGAACAGCACCAGGTCGGCCTTCGCGCCCTCGCGGAGCGTGCCGCGATCGGGCAGGCGCAGGATCGAGGCCGGGAACGACGTCGCCTTGCGCACCGCTTCCTCGATCGACAGGCGCGACGTGCGCACCGCGAATTCCTCGATGAACTTCGCGTAGGTGCCGGCCGAGCGCGGATGGCTGCCGCCCGGTGAGCCGTCGGTACACAGACCCACCATCGGATCCAGCAGCAGCCGGTCCTGCAAGGTCTTGTCCATCACGAAATGCGCAGCTTCGCCGCCGGCCGGGCCGATGTCGATGAGTGCGTCGGGGAACGGCTTGCCCTGCTCCGCCGCGACCTGCGCCAGAGTCTTGCCGGCATGCGGGCCGGTGCCGAACAGCAGCGCGCCCGGGCCGTTGCGCTTCTCCATGCGCTGCTGCAGGTATGCGCGCAATTCGTCGCGGCGCGTGGCCACCACCTTCGCGTAATCGGTGGGTGGCAGCGCCCATTCCGGGAACACGATGCCGACACCGGTGTAGCTGGCCTCGTAGGGATAGCAATCGGCGGTCGGCGACGTGCCGCTGCCGCGCAACGCGCGCAGGAACGCGAGCAGCTCGTCCGCCGCCTGCTCGCCCTTCCCGTAGACCATCTTGATGTGCGAGACATGCGCGCGCGCCGGGCCGGCGGCGGCGATCAGCTCGCGGATCGAGGCGCGCACGTCGTCGGCATCCTCGGAACGCATGTGGCTCATCTCGACGCCGTCGTGGCGGGCGAGCACCGGGCCGAGGCTGGCGAGTTCGCGCATCTCCGCGTAACGGCCCGGCACGTATTCCAGGCCCGTCGACATGCCGAAGGCGCCCGCCCGCAGGTCGCGCTCGAGGATCGCCTGCATGCGCTCGAGCTGCGCGTCCGAAGGCTTCCGCGTGCCGTCGTCGATGCCGGCGCGACGGCGCAGCGAGCCATGGCCCGACAGCGTGGCGACGTTGACGTCCGGCGTCGCGTGCGCGACGGCATCCATCCACGCCGGCAGGCTGTCCGCCTCGCGACGTACCCTCGGCAACGAGGGACTGCCGCCGTCCTGTCCGAGCACGATGGTGGTGACGCCCATCGCGAGGTACTGCGTGTACGCCTCTTCCAGCGGGTCGCCGTGCGTGTGCAGGTCGATGAACCCGGGCGCCAGCACGCGGCCGCCGCCAGCGACCACGCGCAGCCCGCGCGCGTCGGCGCCGGATACCGCGCCGATGCGCGCGATGCGATCGCCGCGCACCAGCACGTCGGTGGAACGCGCAGGCGCTCCCGTGCCGTCGACGAGGCGCACATCGCGCAGCAGCCAGCCGGAAACCCCCGACGGTGCCGGCCGGGCCTGCAGCACCGGCGGCGCCAGCGCGCTGGCCGTACCCGCCGCCATGACGCCCAGGAATTCGCGCCTCGACCACCCTGCGTGCATCGTCGTTCCCCATTGACCCGCCGAGCCTGCAGCCTATCGCAACTTCCCGGCCGGCCGCAGGCACCCACGGGACATGTCCCCGCACCAGGAACCCTCATGAACACCGCGTCCCTGCTCTTCGCCAGCGCCTGCGCGCTCGTCCTGGCCGCCCCGGCGACCGCTGCGCCCCCGTCCGGGGACAAGCCCGCCGCCGTGGTTTCCGGCTGCGCCACGCAGGTCGAAGCCAACGACATGATGCAGTTCGACGTCGGCTCGATCGCCATTCCGGCCTCGTGCACGACGTTCAGGATCACCCTGAAGCATGTCGGGAAGTTGCCGGTGACGGTGATGGGACACGACCTCGTCATCGCGCGTGCCGCGGACATGCAGGCCATCGCCACCGACGGCATCGCCGCGGGCGCGGCCGGCAACTACCTCAAGCCGGGCGACACGCGCGTCATCGCGCACACGAAGGTTGTCGGCGGCGGCCAGTCCGATTCCATCAGCTTCCCGGTGGACAAGCTGAAAAACGGCGGTCCCTACGAATTCTTCTGTTCGTTCCCGGGCCACTCGGCGGTGATGAAGGGCACCATCTCCGTCGGTTGACGTGGCGCGGGGCCGCCTGGTGCTCGAAATCAGCCGCAGTGGCCGCAGCAGGTGCTGCCGCCGCTGATGTGCACTTCCTGCAGCAACGGCCGGGCCGTCCAGCCGATCGCCTCGAGCACGTTCATGACCTGCACCGTCGTCGCCGAGGTGAGCACCTCGAGGCGGCCGCGCGCGGCGTCCAGAGCGATGCGCGCGTCCGGGTCGACCGGACGCATGGCGGCGGCGAGCAGGGCGGGATCGGGATTGCCGCTGGTGAGTTCGAATTGCATGGGGATGTCCTGATGGGGGCGCCGGCGCGCGCCGGCGGGCCATGATGCGAGCGACGAACCCGCGCGTTCTTGACCTGCGTCAAGCGCCGGCGCGAACCCCGCAGGCATTCACTGCAGCCTTCCCCGGACTGGCGAATAATGGCGGGCGCTCTTCCCCACCTGAGGATCCCGTCATGAAAACCACGCTTTCCCTGCTCACCATCGCCTGCGCGCTGGCCCTGTCCGCCTGCGGCAACAAGCCGGCCGCCGACGCCGACGCGGCCGCCAACCCCGCGCCCGCCGCGACCGAAACCGCGCCCGCCGCCACCCCCGCGCCCGTCGAGACCGCGCCCGCGCCTGCCGCGACGCCCGCCGCCAGCGACAAGCCGGCTGCCGTCGTGGCCGACTGCGCCACCGAGGTCGAGGGCAACGACGCGATGCAGTTCAACGTCGGCTCGATCGCCATTCCCGCGTCGTGCACCAACTTCAAGATCACGCTCAAGCACTCCGGCACGATGCCGGTGGGCGCGATGGGCCACAACGTCGTGATCGCCGCGACCGCCGACATGCAGGGCATCGAAGCCGACGGCATCGCCGCGGGCGCAGCGAACAACTACGTCAAGCCGGGCGATACCCGCGTCATCGCGCACACGAAGCTCGTGGGCGGCGGCGAATCCGATTCCATCAGCTTCCCGGTGGACAAGCTCAAGACCGGTGGCCCGTACGAGTTCTTCTGCTCCTTCCCGGGCCATGCGACGGTCATGAAGGGCACGATCACCGTCGGCTGATCGCATCGCCGTGGCGGGCGCGATCCCGATCCAGCTCAGCTCCGCGCGCGCCGTCGAGATCGACGGCGCGCTCGTGGCGCGCGGGCTCGGCCTGGCGATCGACGCATTCCGCAAGCTGATGGAAGATCGCCAGGTGACCGTGCTCTGCGAGCGCGGCACCGGCGAGGATGCCGGGTTCTATCGCGCCAGCTTCTACTACGCGGGCAAGCGCGTGCGGCTCGTGGTGGATGCCGACGGCGTGCCGTGCGGACCGCCGGAAGAAACCGCAACCCGCGCACCCGCCTGCTAGGCAGGCTTCGTCCTGCCGGCGGCTCGCCCGGCGACAAATGCCTGGAGGCGTGCCGCGTCGTCCATCGCGTGTCCGTGGGCGGTGTTGTCCAGGATGCACCATGCGGGCGCACGCGCGGTGCCGGCAAGCAGCAATTCCCCTGCCAATGCCTGCAGCGACGCGTCGTCGTAGCTGCTGTAGTAGATGCGTGGCGAACCATGCCAGCGCCAGTAGCTCCAGCGCGCGGCAACGCCCGCGCCACCGGCATGCGCCGCCGCGGGCAGGCGTGCCGGATCGGCCGCGACGCGCGCGATGGCGTGGCGCACCAGCACCGCGTCCGCCCCCGGCGTGAACCAGCTCGCATGCCGCGGCTCGCAAGCGACGCGCGTATCGCTGCGCCGCCGCAGCATCGCGAAGAACCGGTCCGCCACGCGCGCATCGAAGACGAGGCTTGGCGGCAGCTGCGCGAGCACGCCGCCAAGCCTGGGGCCGAGGCCCGCCAGTGCATCGAAGAACGCCGACAGTGCGTCGCCGACGCCCTGCAGCGCCGCCTCATGGGTGATCGCCCCGGGCATTTTCGCCGAGAACCTGAATCGCGACGGCACGCTCGCCGCCCAGCGTTCGAACGTCCGCGGCTGGTGCGGGCGATAGAACGTCGAGTTGATCTCGGCGACGTCGAATCGCGTCGCGTACCGCGCGAGATGGCTGTCGCCCTCGCCGAACAGCGCGGCATGCCGCGAAGGGATCGACCAGCCGGCGCACCCGATGCGCACCCGCGGCGGCGGCGAACGCGGATTCGTCGCAGGGCTCAAAGCCATTCGCAGGGCAAGGCGCGCAACAGCACCTGTTCCTGGCGGAAGCGCTCGGCCAGCGCCGCCGCATAGGTCTTCCACCAGGCGCGATCGAGCGTCGGCACCATCACTTCGAACAGCACGAGCTCGTCCCTCCGGACCTCGTCGCTGCCGCCCTCCCACAAGCCGGTGGCCGGCGCGTGCTGGTAGGCGGTCACGCCGCCGAAGGCCTCCGCCAGCCCCGACCGGACGGCGACGAACATCGCGCGCGGGAACGGCTTGTTCCGGTTGTCACGCAGCGGCAGGAACAACTGAATGAGGTACATGGGCGGGGCCGCGGGTTCGGTGGCGGAAGTCTGACCCCGGCGATGTGTGCGTCCGATGCAGGCGCACCGGCTCGGCCTCGACACGGCCATGCACGCGCGGCTGCTACAAGGCGGCCATGGCCCGTGTCCGCACCAATCCGGAATCCAGCCCGCCCTCTGGCTTCAAGGGCGCGCTGCGCTGCAGGCGCAAGTTCCTGCGCCAGTTCCCGGGGGGCTTCCGCGATCCGACCTACCTGGACTGGGAACGCGACTACAAATGGGAGACGCACCTGCGCTGGGAGGAAGCGCTCCCGCGCGATGCCTTCCGGCGCCTGCTGCTTGCCGGCGACTTCGCGGAGGCCGCGGCACGCGCCGTGCGCGTGGAGCAGCGTTCGCGCCACGCCATGCTGTTCTCGTTCGAGAAGATGGCGCTGCGCGACGCGCTGCGCGAGCCCGGGGGCGCGCGCGATTTCGCGCAGGGTCTGTACGACTTCCTCCACGGTACCGACGGGCCGGAGCAGCGTTTCGAGCGCTGGATCGCGGCGATCGAACGGCTGCCGCGACGCGGGACGCGCGTGTTGACGTGGCCGCTTGCCACCGTCTTCGGCTTCATCGCGCAGCCCGACCGCCACATGTTCCTCAAGCCCAACACGATTCGCGCCGCGGCACGCGCCTACGGTTACGAGCTGCCCTACAGGCCGCGCCCGTCATGGGACGTGTACGCGGGCCTGCTCGCATTCTGCGATCTCGTGCGGCGCGACCTGCGCGACCTGCGCCCCCGCGACCTGATCGACATCCAGTCGTTCCTCTGGGTACAGGGATCGGACGAGTATTGAACGAAGGACGCCCCGGCATGCCGGGGCGTCCTTTTCCTCCGATCCGGTGGAGGGTCAGTTGGTCGTCAGCGTGAGTCCGTAGGCCGAGAGGATCGGCAGCAAGGGCTGGAAGTAGCTGCGCGAGCTGCGGTGCCTGCCCTTGCAGGTGCCGCTGCCGCCCGACAGCACGCCCTGCGCCTGGCCCGGACCGGTGATGAACGAGCCACCCGAATCGCCGCCTTCGGAGCACGCCGTCGTCCGCGTCAGGTTGACGATGGTTTCGCCCGTGCTGTAGCTGACGGTCTGGCCCGTGGCTTCGATCGTGCCGCACTGCCAGCCCGAGGTGCGGCCCGACCGGCAGATCGCCGCGCCGACGCCCGCCGCGGTGCTGCCGTGCACCGTCGCATCGCCCTTGCCCCACCCATACACCGTCGCCGGCAGCGTGTTGCCCGAGGACACGCTCACCCAGGAGTAGTCGTTGCCGGTCTGGCCCGGATTCGGGAATTTCGACGCCGAGAACGTGCCGATCTGCGGCCCGATCGTCCACTGCGGCGAGCCTTCCAGGTACACCGGTTCGCCGGCGGTCCCGCAATGCCCCGCGCTCACGAAGGCCGGCGCGCCATTGCGGGTGACGTTGAACCCGATCGAGCAGGCATACAGGTAACCGTCGCCCGGATCGCGCAGGTAGCCGAGGCCGCCCTTGAGCGTGCTGCGCAGCGTCGGCTGTTCGTTCTCGACGACGAAGCGCACCGTCGCGGCATCCGCGCCGCTGGACGCGACGAAGTTGATGCCCGCGGCCTGTTGGCCACGGCCGATGGTGACGACCACGGTGTTGCTGGGCAGGTCCACGTACCAGCCGTAGACGCCCTTCGGCACCTTCGCGCCCTGCGCCAGCAGGAAGTCGAGTTGTCCCTTGGCATCGTCGAGCTGCGCCAGCGTGTGCCGCACGCTGCGCACCACGACGCCGGGCGGCGCCTTGTGCGCGCCGAGCGCAGTCGTCGCGACGACGAGCTGGAAGCCGCCGTCAGGCGTGCGTTCGATCCAGCTGCCGGCGAACTTCGGACCCTGCGCCCGCGCGAACTGCTTGTCCTGCAGCGTCGCGAGGTCTTCGACTTTCAGGTACTGCGACAACTGTGCCGGCGTCATTCCGAGATCGCGCTGCATCGCGGCGCGCACGCCGGGCGAAACATCGGAGGGCCCGGTCGCCGCCGAGGCATTCATGGCGACGAAGAGCGGGACGAGCGTGCAGGCGTACAGGCCAAGCCTGGCCCGGGAAGCGGACTTGCGCATCGAGTGTTACCCCTTTCCATGAGGTGGAATTGCGGACGCCGGGTCCGTGGCGCACACCCCTGCTTGCTGGATCCGGCCTGCGCATTGCTGCGCACGCCGGAGAAAAACGGCGTGAAAATCCAGCCGAATTCCGGCTGTTTTCACGGGTAAACGTGACGCGCCGACCCTGTAACCGATTGCAATCCGACAGGCGGCTAATCCAGTGCGGGCGCGACGAGGCTGCGCTCCGGATCGCCGGTCGTACCCGTCAGCAGGCCCGGCGGAATGTGGCCGACGTCGCCAACGGAGATGACCTTCATGCGGCCATCGGGCTCGACGCGGATCACGGTCAGGCTCGCATGGCCCACCGACATCTCCAGCCAGGCCTGCGGATCCACGCCGAGCGCGCGCGTCACCATCGAGCGGATCACATTGCCGTGGCAGACCAGCAGGTCGGTGCGCGGCACGCCGCCGGTCGCGGGCGTGAAGTAGCGAGCGAACAGGCGATCGAACTGCGCCTGGCAAGCGGCAAGGTCGGCGGGCTTCTCGCGCGCGGTCACTTCGCTGCGCCGCATCGGCGGCGTGCATTCGGCGAGGTCTTCATCGATCGTGAACCGGTTGCCGGCCGGCAGGCTTTCGCCGATCGTCGCCGCCGTCTCGCGGGTGCGGCGCAGCGGGCTCTCGAACATCCCGTCGATGTGTTGCGGCCACGCCGCCAGCCTTGCGCCGGCGAGCCGCGCCTGGGCCACGCCCAGCGCCGACAGGCCCATGCCGGTGCGCTCGTCGCCGTTCGGCACGGCGTCGTACTGGCCATGGCGCACGAGGATGATCGTGTGCAGCGCGGGCGGCTCGGCGGCCTGCGCCGGCAATGCGACCGAGACCAGCAGCACGATCGCCGCGATCCACTTCGATTTGCAGCGTGATGTATTCATTGCAGTCTCCCGTCGGCCGGATCATGCATCAAACGGCCGGCGCGTGCAGGGGGCGTAGACTCATCGACCAACCAGCGCCTGGAGACCCGCATGGCACCGGTCATCACCGCCTTCGAGCGCTCACCCGACCGCGGCCGCGGCCTGGCCCGCGACATCCGCATCCGCTGGGGGCTGGAGGAAGTGGGCCAGCCCTACGACGTGCGCCTGCTGTCGTTCGAGGCGATGAAGCAGCCCGCGCACGTGGCGCGGCATCCGTTCGGGCAGATCCCGACCTGGGAGGACGGCGACCTCGTCCTGTTCGAGTCCGGCGCGATCCTGCACCATCTCGCGGAGTCGCATCCCGGCGTGCTGCTGCCCACGGATGCGGACGGCCGGGCGCGTGCGATCTCCTGGATGTTCGCCGCGCTCAGCACGATGGAGCCGCCGGTCGTCGAGTTCACCATGGCGCTGGTGTTCGAGCGCGACAAGCCGTGGTTCGAGCAGCGCCAGCCAATGCTGGAGGCGCGCGTGCGTACGCGGCTGGGGCAACTGTCGGATCGACTGGGCGACGCCGAATGGCTAGACGGCGCGTTCAGCGCGGGCGACCTGCTGATGATTTCGGTCCTGCTGCGGCTGGCGTCGTCGGGCGTCGTGGACGACTACCCGACCGTCGCCGCGTTCGTGGCGCGCGGCGTGGCGCGGCCGGCGTACCAGCGCGCGTTCGCGGCGCAGCTGGCGGTGTTCAACGCTTCACAGGCGAACGCCGCGGGCTAGGCGAATCCGCGCGCTCAGCCACGCCAGTTCGCGTGGGTGCGCCAGAACTCGACGGCGCGGCGATAGGCCTCGCGGTCGATCGGCACGCCGGATCCGCCTTCCTCCACGCCAAGCGCATTGCGCAACATGGTGATCGGCGCCATCGGGGTCTCGACCGGCTCGGCGGTGTACATGCAGCCGACCACGCCCCAGTCGGCGGCGATGTCGGTGCCCTCCTTCGCCAGCTGCGCGCCGTCGTACAGGATCACGATCAGGTATTCGGCCACGGGCGGCTCGAGGCCCTCGAACCAGCGCACCAGCACCGGTAGTTCATCGGGCGTGCGCGCTTCGTAGTCCGAGCGCAGCAAGTGCCGGTTCCCGTCGGTGATCGGCACGGCGAGGCAACGCGTCGAGGTCCAGTTGCGATGCACATGGAGCTTGCAGAACGGCGCGTAGCCGTCGATCACGCGCAGCGGCGGCACTTCGTTGAGGTGCCGTTCGAAGGCTTGCGGCGTGACGTCCTGGATCGTGTTGCGGCGCCGCTCGCGGAAGAGCCGGCCGAGGGCGAAGTCGGTGAGGACGATGGACATGTGACTACTTTACCGCCGCCACGTCCTGAGCGGCATGGGCCTCTCACCGGCCGATCACGAGCGCCCGGCTAGAAACAGGGTTTGCATCCACGAGACGAATCCCATGACCGAGAACCGCGAACTCGAAACCCGCTTCTGGAAGCACCTCAACGACGACCGCACGCTGATGCTCGGCACGCAGGACATCGCGCCGCGCCCGATGACCGCGATCGCCGAGGACGACCGCGCGCCGCTGTGGTTCTTCACCTCCGCCGACACCGACCTGGGCCAGCGCCTCGACACCTCGCGGGGCCTCGACGCCGTCGCCAGCTTCGCCGCGAAGAACCATGCCCTGTTCGCGATGATCACCGGCCGCCTGGTCGCGGACAACGATCGTGCGGTCATCGACCGGCTCTGGAATCCCTTCATCGCCGCGTGGTTCAACGGCAAGGACGACCCGAAGCTGCGCCTGCTGCGCATGGACGCCACCGAGGCGCATGTGTGGCTCAACGAGAACAGCACGCTCGCCGCCATCAAGCTGATGCTCGGGACCGATCCCAAGGAAAGCTACAAGGACAAGGCGGGCGACATCGACCTGGGGTGACCCCCGCCGCGACCGGTGCTTCCGGGAGCCAGGTGCACTGGAACGCGGGATGCGCAGTGCGTATATAGGGCGACCACTCCCTGGGAAACCGGCATGACCCGTCGTCCGCTGTTGCTGGCCGCGCTGCTCGCCCTCGCCTCCACCGCTGGCCTCGCCGCGGAACCGGCCATGCCACCCGCGTCGATGGACGAAATCGCGATCGCGAGCCATGGCGCGCGCCTCAACGGCTTCATCTACCGCGCGGCGGGTACCGGAGCGCACCCGACCGTGCTGTTCCTGCACGGCTATCCGGGCAACGAACGCAACCTGGACCTCGCGCAGGCAGTGCGTCGCGCCGGCTACAACGCGATCTACATCGACTACCGCGGCAACTGGGGCAGCGGCGGCACGTTCACGCCCGGCAATGCGCTGGAAGACGTCGAGTCCGCGCTGGCGTGGGCGCGCGATCCGGCGAACGCCGCCAAATTCGGCATCGACCCGGAACGGCTCTCGCTGGTCGGCCACAGCTTCGGTGGCTGGCTCACGCTGATGACCGCAAGCCGTGATCCCGGCTTGCGTTGCGCCGTCGCCATGGCGGCCTGGAACCTCGGCTGGGCGGCCGACCGCTTCGCATCGCATCCCGACGAGGAAAAGTCGTTGCGCGACTACATCGCATGGACAGGCGAGGAAGGCGGCCCCATGCGCCTCGACGCCGACGGCGTCATGCAGGCGCTGAAGACCCACGCCGCCGACTGGAACTACCTCTCGCACGCGGCGGCGCTGAAGGACCGGCCGCTGCTGCTGGTCGCCGCGACCCGCGATACGCCGGACGAAGGTGTTGCGCTGCACGCGCAACTCGCGCAGGCCATCCGTGCGGCGGGCGGCGCCCGCGTCGAGACGCTCGTCTACGACGACGACCATCCCTTCTCCTCGCATCGCCTCGCGCTGGGCGTGGCGCTGGTCGAGTGGCTGCGCAAGGAGCGTTGCGACGGCGCGCCGGCGAAGGTGCATTGATGCGGACGTTCGTCCTGCGGGCACGGGCGGCGCCCACCGACGGCCAGAAGCTCCTGGCCGCCGTCGGCCAGGAGGCCCACACCGAGATACTGGCGCACACGCTGATGAACGCGATCTTCGTCGCGCAATCGCATCGCCCGGACGTCGTGGTCCATCTGGTCCTGGAGAGCACGCAGGATTTCTCGCGCACCATCCGCTTCGACGCGAACGCAATGCATGAACTCGGCGGCTTCGACGAACGCGCCTTGCTGGGCAAGGTCGCCAAGGCGCTGGACACATCGCGCGGCATGGGCAAGGAGGAGGCGCGTCCGGTGGAATCGGGCGTCACCGTGCGCACGATCGCGTTCGAACGGCTGGTGCAGGAGCTCGCCACCGACCATCAGTTGTTCGTCATGGACCGCAAAGGTGCGCCGATTCGCGAACAGCCGTTCGGCGACAACCCGTGCTTCCTGCTCACCGACCACATCCCGATGCCGAAGAAGACCTTCGGCAGCCTCGAGCGCCTGGGCGCGAAGAAAATCACGCTGGGATCGAAGATGCTGTTCGCGTCGCAATGCGTGGTGCTGATCCACCACGCGCTGGACGAGCGCTGACGCTCCGTCGGCCGATTACACTTGCAAGGAAATCATGAATGCCCGGCGGCCTCCGCGCGCATCGCGTCCCCGCGGGTCGCGTGCACCGTGCCTGGCGGATGGTGCGGCGGCGAATAGATCGTCACCAGGCGCAGCCGCTTCTCGCCGGTGTTGCGGATGTCGTGGCGGGTCCCCGCCGGCACCAGCAGCAGCGATCCCTTCTCCAGCGGCCGGCTCGCGCCGGCGACCACCGCCTCGCCGCTGCCCTTGGCGACGATGAAGACCTGGTCGGTGTCGTCGTGCACTTCCTCGCCGATGGCCTCGCCACGCTTCAGGCACATCAGCACCACCTGCGCGTGCGGGCCGGTGGCGACGACACGCCTGAAGTCCTTGTTTTCCCTTGCAAGATCGCGGATCGATTCGTTCGCGGCATCCATGGATCACCTCCCGTTCCGGACGCGACCAGCCTGCCACCGCGCCCGGGGCGCGTATTGACCAGGATCAAGCTGCCCGCATGCTGTCCCGCGCAACCCGCGCGCGAGGACGCTAGCGCTCGTCCGCTTCCGCGGCCTCGCGGCCCTGCTGCCGGATCAGCGCTTCCTGGCGGGCCTCCTCGATCGCCTCGCGCACGCTGCCGACGTCGGCCAGGTGTTCGTCGTGCTCGAACGTGCCGGTCAGCACCGTGTCCGGCTGCAGCGCGCCGGCTTCGAACAGCGCCCACATTTCCTCGGCATACCAGGTGTCGAGCAGTTCCGGCGCCCAGCGCCCGAGGTAGGCGGTGAGATTGTTGACGTCGCGCAGCAGCATCTGCCGCGCGGCGTTGTTGCCGCCCGCGCTGACGACCTGCGGAAAATCGATCAGCACCGGTCCGTCCGGCCCGACCAGCACGTTGTACGGCGACAGGTCGCCGTGGATCAGGCCGCAGCACAGCATCCGCACCACCTGCCGCACCAGCACCGCGTGGAAATCGCGCGCCTGCTCCGGCGTCGGCTCGTACTCGCCCAGGCGGGGCGCGGCGTAACCATCGGCGTCGGTCACCATCTCCATCACCAGCACGCCGTGGAAGAAGCCGTGCGGTTCGGGCACGCGCACGCCGGCGTCGCGCAGCCGGTACAGCGCTTCGACTTCGGTGTTCTTCCAGTTCTCTTCCTGCTGCTTGCGGCCGTAGCGCGTGGCCTTGCCGATCGCACGCGCCTCGCGGCTGCCGCGCACCTTTCGGCCTTCCTGGTATTGCACGCGCTGCTGGAAGCTGCGCTGCGCCATGTCCTTGTAGACCTTCGCGCAACGCACCTCGCCGCCGCCATGCACGACGTAGACGGCCGCTTCCTTGCCGCTCTTGAGCGGACGCAGGACCTGGTCGATCAGGCCGTCGTCGATGAGGGCCTGGAGGGCCTGGGGGGTTTTCATGGGGGATCTGGCGCGGGAGGCGCGATCGCTGGGGGCGACCGGGCCGGCATTCTCGCATTCCGGGGGGCTTTCACGCCGTTGGCCGGCCGGATCCGGGCCCTGCGGGGCCGACAGGCGTCGATATTGGCGCAGAACTTGCGCAAATCATTGATTTTCAATATAATTGGCGTTCTTCCGTACCCGCAAAGGAGAGGCATGGCCCGCAAGCCGTCACCCGCCAACGACCAATCCCACAGCCTCACCCACCAAGGCATCACCGCCGACATCGCGGAGTTCCGCAAGCGCGGCGGCCGCATCGAAGTCCTCGGCAACACACCACTGCGCAGCGTCTCGAGCGCCTTCAGCTCCGAAGCGTCGCGCCGCAAGCCACCCTCTCCCGCTCCGAAGAAAACGGCGACGCGATCGCAGCGCGCCTGACGGCACGCCGCGACCCGTCGCAGCGGGAATCACGGGGTGGTATTCACCATCCACGGAATCCCGAAGCGGTCGACCAGGGCGCCGTATCCCGGCGACCAGAACGTCTTGTCGAACGCCATCACGACCTTGCCGCCTTCCGCGAGCGCGTCGAACCAGCGGCGCGCTTGTCCGGCATCGTCGGTATGGAGGGTGACATCGAAGCCGTTCTTCGGCTTGCCGATGTTGGGCGCCCATGGCTCGTCCATGTCCGCGCCCATGAGGGCCTGGTCGCCGACCTCGAGCCAGCAGTGCATCAGCCAGTCCTTGTACTTCGGCTCCATCGGCATGTCCGGCGGGCCGTCGCCGTACGGGAAAGCGGCGGTGATCCTGCCGCCCAGGACCTTGGCGTAGAACTCGAACGCCTCGCGGCAGTCGCCGCGGAAGCTCAGGCTGGTCACGATCTTCATGGCATGTACTCCCTGGCTGGTTCGCTGGTGGGGATGGCGCGGACGGCGTCCATCGCGAGCTCGAACGAACGCAGCCGCGCGGCGGGGTCGTGGATGTTCGCGGTGAAGACCAATTCGTCCGGCTGGTGGCGCGCGACGAATTCCGCCACGTGTTCGCGCACCGTCGCCGGCGCGCCCACGGCGGCGCACGACAGCGCCTCGTCGACCGTCGCCAGCAGCTGCGGCTCGTAGCGCGAGCGGATCTCGGCGGCGGACGCCAGCGGCGGCGGTACGAGTCCAGGCCGGCCGCTGCGCAGGTTCGCGAACGACTGCTGTTGCGTGGTGAACAGGCGCGCGGCCTCCGCATCGGTGTCGGCGACGACGACGTTCATCGCCAACATCACGTGCGGCGCCGCGAGGCGCGGCGACGGCCGGAAATCCGTGCGATAAGCCGCGATCGCCTGCTCGAGCATCGCCGGCGCGAAATGCGACGCGAAGGCGTAGGGCAATCCCAGCATCGCCGCGAGCCGCGCGCCGAACAGGCTCGAGCCGAGGATCCAGGCTTCCACGTCGACGCCGGGACCGGGCACCGCCTGCACCGGCTGGCCGGGCTGCACCGCTTCGAAATACGAAAGCAGCTCGACGACGTCGGCGGGGAATTCGTCGGCCGCGCTGTAATAGCGCCGCAGCGCCCGCGTCGCAGCCTGGTCGGTGCCGGGCGCGCGCCCGAGGCCGAGGTCGATGCGCCCCGGATGCAGGGTGCCGAGCGTGCCGAACTGCTCGGCCACCTGCAGCGGCGCGTGGTTGGGCAGCATCACCCCGCCGGCGCCGACGCGGATCCTGCGCGTGCCGGCCGCGACGTGGGCGATCAGCACCGCGGTGGCGGCGCTGGCGATGCCGGGCATGTTGTGGTGTTCGGCCAGCCAGAAGCGGCGATAGCCCAGCGACTCGCCCAGGCGCGCGAGTTCGAGCATGTGCGCGAACGTATCGGCGGGCGTGCGGCCTTCGCCGACCGGTGCGAGGTCCAGGATGGAAATCGGGAGCATGGCCGGATTGTAGGCGCCGTGGTGTCAACGCCACGGGATGCGGCCCACGGGTCGCTACACTGCAGGCCCCGCTTCCGCGATGCCCACGCATGCCCGCCCCCGCCCTGCCCCGCGACGCCGTCGAACCGGCCACGATCCTGCTGCACAAACCGGTGGGCTACGACGCGATCAGCGGCCGCAAAGCCGCCGCGGGACTCGTGCAGCCCGAGGCGCGCTGGGCCGAGGATCCTTCGGGCATCGAGCTCGAGGAGCGCCACTTCCATCGACTCACGCCACTCGTGCCGCTCGATGCCGAAGCCAGCGGCCTGATGGTGTTCACCCAGGACGGTCGCGTCTGGCGGCGCCTGACCGAGGACGGCGACGAGATCGAACAGGAATACATCGTCGAGGTCAGCGGCGACATCGCGCCGTATGGCTTGCGCAAGCTCAACCACGGCCTGCACTACAACGGGCGCGCATTGCCGCCGTGCAAGGTCAGCTGGCAGAACGAGATCCGCCTGCGCTTCGCGCTCAAGGGCGTGCAGGGCGGGCAGCTGCGCGAGATGTGCGCGCAGGTGGGGCTCGGCGTGGTCGCGATCCGGCGCATCCGCATCGGCAAGATCCCGCTGGCGAAGATGCCGGTCGGCATGTGGCGCCATCTGCCCGCGGGCGAACGCTTCTGAGGAGGCATGATTGTCCGCGGCTTGACCTGGCTCAAGCGCGCCGACGGTATTGCTGGAGTCTCGACGGGCAATGGCGTATGCATGGTCGTGTCCGATCGCCCCTGGAGACGACATGAACACCCAACCGCCTGATTCACCGCCGGAATCAAACCTCGTCGAACGGCCGGCGGACCTGCTGGACAAGCACGACCACGACGCCAGCGGCCACCTCGACGCGGACGAACTGATCGACATGGAGAGCGACCAGAGCTTCCCCGCGAGCGATCCCCCGGGCTGGACGCTCGGTCCGGCCAAGGCGAACTGACGATGCGCTACGCAGGCATTTCGCGCTCCATCCTCGACGCCATCGGCGACACGCCGCTGCTCGAGATCGACGGCATCTTCGCCAAGCTCGAGTTCATGAATCCGTCCGGCTCGATCAAGGCGCGCATCGCCTGGTACATGATCGAGAAGGCCGAGCAGCAGGGCCTGCTGAAGCCGGGCGACACCATCGTCGAGGCGACCAGCGGCAACACCGGCAACGCGCTGTCGATGGTGGCCGCGGTGAAGGGCTACCGCATGCTCGTGGTGATGCCCGAAGGCCTGTCGAACGAGCGCGTGGCGATCTCGCGCGCATACGGCGCGGAAGTGAAGTTCGTCGGCCACTTCCACGTCAACGGCGCGCTCGAGGAAGCACGGCGCCTCGGCGCGCAGCCGGGCTGTTTCGCACCCGCGCAGTTCGAATCCGAATACAACGTCGAGGAGAACCGCGAGATCCTCGGGCCCGAGATCCTGGCGCAACTGCAGGGACGCCTGCCCGACGCACTGGTGATGGGCGTCGGCACCGGCGGCACGCTGATCGGCGTCGGCCAGGCGTTCCGCGCGGTGAACTCGACGGTGCGGCTGTTCGCGATGGAGCCGTCGGAGTCGCAGACGATCCTGTGCGGCGAGATCGCCACCCACCACATCGAGGGCATTTCCGACGGTTTCGTGCCGGGCATCTTCGCGCGGCATTCGGAACTGGTGGATTCGACGCTGTCGGTCTCGAGCGAAGAGGCGATCGTCGAGATGCGCAGGCTGGCGCGGCAGCACGGCCTGTTGTGCGGCCCGAGTTCCGGTGCGCACCTGGTCGCCGCGCGCCGCGTGCGCGAGCAGCATCCGGAGTTCAAGACCGTCGTGACGCTGTTCTGCGACGAGGGCGAGAAGTACCTGCAGGAGCACTTCAGCCAGCCCCCTGCCGCCGTCGTGGCGGATTCGTTCGGCTAGGTCACGCGTTCACCCGCGGCCACGGCGGTTTCCGTCGTTTCCCGCGGCGCAGGCTGGAGCATGAGCCGCAGGCGGCCGTCGATGCGCTGCATGCGCAGGTTGCGATGCCGCACCAGGTACGCGACCGCGACGCCCGCGGCCGCAACGCCGGACAGCGCCCCCACGCCCAGCGCCCAGCGCGCGCCGAACCGGTCGACCACCCAGCCCACCAGCGGCGCGCCGATCGGCGTGCCGCCCATCACCACCGCGATGCGCAGCGCCAGCACGCGCCCGCGCATCCCGCGCTCGGTGGTGAGCTGCATCATCGAATTGCTCGCGGTCATGAACGTCAGCGCCGCCAGCCCGACGACGAACAGCACGATCGCGAACGTCCACGGCGTCGGCATCACCGCCGCCAGCGCCAGGGTGATGCCGAACACGGCAGACGCACCGCCCATCAGCACCATGCCGGGAAACGGCCTGCGCGCCGACAGCAGCGCCCCGCTCATCGTGCCCACCGCCATCGCCGACGTCAGCCATCCGTACTGCCGCGCGTCGCCGTGGAAGACGGTGACCGACATCGTCGAGATGAAGATCGCGAAGTTGAAGCCGAACGTGCCGATCAGCGCGAGCATCACCAGCACCGCGACCAGGTCGGGGCGCTGCCGCACGTAATGCAGCCCCGCCATCAGCCCGCCCCGCGCGCGTTCCGGCGGTGGATGCGGATGCAGTTCGTGCACGCGCAGCCACCACAGCGACACCAGCACCGCCGCGTAGGAACCTGCATTGACCAGGAACAGCCAGCCCTCGCCCACCGCCGCGATCAGCACGCCCGCGATCGCCGGGCCGACCATGCGCGCCGCGTTGAAGGATGCGGAATTCAGCGCAACCGCGTTGGCGAGGCTGTCGTCGCGCACCAGGTCGGAGACGAAGGCCTGCCGCGCCGGCGCGTCGAAGGCGGTGACGCAACCCAGCAGCAGCGCGAAGCCGTACACCTGCCACAGCTGCACGATGCCGAGCAGCGTGACGATGCCCAGGCCCAGCGCCAGCAGCCCGGCCGCCGCCTGGGTGAAGAGCAGCAGCCTGCGGCGATCCATGTGGTCGGCCGCGTGCCCCGACAGCGGCAACAGCAGCAGCGCCGGCCCGAACTGCAGCGCCATCACCCAGCCCACCGCGGTCGCGCTGTGGTCGGTCAGCACCGTCAGTACCAGCCAGTCCTGGCCGATGCGCTGCATCCAGGTGCCCAGGTTGGACACCAGCGCCCCGCCCGCCCAGAGCCGGTAGTTGTGGCCCCGCAGCGAATGGAACATTCCGCTCATTGGCTGCCGTTCACCGCGAGCTGTTCAATGCAGGCCGCTCACTGCGCGCCGCGCACGCGCAGCGTCAGCCCCTTGAGGAAATTGCGCAGCATCTGGTCGCCGCAGCGGCGGAAGTTCTTGTGCGTCGGCAGGCGGAACAGCGCCGACAGCTCCGGTTTCGACACCGGGAATCCAGCGGCCACGAAGATCTCGTGCAGGTCCGCATCCTTGAGCTCGAAGGCCACCCGCAGCTTCTTCAGCACCACGTTGTTGCTGATGCGCTGCTCGACCGGCCGCGGCGGCAGGCTTTCGTCGCGCCCGCGACGATGCACGATCAGCCCGTCGAGGAAATGCGCCAGCACGGCATCGTCGCAGGCCAGGTAACCGGGTTCCTCGTCGCGCAGCAGGAAGGCGTGGACGTCCTCCCTGGCCAGCTCGAAACCCGGATCGGCCAGGCGCGCGATCTCGGCCACCTTCTGGTCGCTCAGATCAAGCATGTAGCGGATGCTGCGGAGGACGTCGTTGTTGATCATCGGCACAGCATCGCATGCAGTTGGGCAATGTCGGCGGGCTTGACGACGTGGCGGTCGAATCCGGCGGCCATGGATTGCGCGACGTCGCCGGGCTGGCCATAGCCGCTGAGCGCGATGAAGCGCGCGTCGCGGCCGCCGATGGCCGGCGGCCAGGACGCCACGGGTCCCAGCGGGGTCGCGTCCCAGTCCATCGCCCGCATGCGCGCACCCGTCTCGCCGCCACCGGCCAGGAACGTCAGGTTTGCCATCTGCTGTCTCTTGCCGTGGACGCCCAATCCCTCCCACTTTACCGTCAGCGCCGCGATGCGTCCTTCATCGGCAGCAGGAGCATGGCCAAGGCGACCGGCAGGGCCAGCAGGTGCCAGCGCAGCGTGTCGGCAGGCGCGACGATGACGTTGAGCAGCGCGGCGCCCTGCATGCCACCGTAGCCGACGGCGAGCAGCGCGAGCTCGAAGGGGCGGCCGTTGCGCGCCAGCGCGCCCACCGCCATGCCCCACAGCACGATGGAGGCGCCGACGACCAGGGTCGCCAGCGCGATCGCGGGTTGCGACGACGCCATGCGGAGCATCGCGGGTGCGGTCACCGCCCAGGCGAGACCGATCGAAACGAGCAGGCGCGCCAGCGGCAGCTTCAGCCGCGCCGAGGCGGCGGTGAACACGAGGCCGGCGGTGCGCGTCTCCTGCTCGCGCAGCACCAACCGCGCGAACACGTCGATCAGCAGCAGCCAGGCGAAGATCACCGCGATCGACATGCCCTTGGGATCGGCGAACGCCTGCACGCCGAACACGACCAGCAACGCCAGCCACCACCACCAGCGCCGCTGCCGCAACACGAGCCGCAACTCGGCCGCCACCAGCGCGCCACCGGGCAGCCAGCGTTCCACCGGTGCGAGCAGCCAGTCCAGCCAGCGCAGGCGCCATCCCGATGTGCGCGAGCGCCCTGCCCGCCCGAGGTGCGAGGCGCAGCGGTCGAGCAGCGGCACCGCCAGCCCGAGCAGCGCCAGCGCCACGCCGAGCCAGAACGCGCGCGTCCGCACGCCGGCCGCATCGAGGTCCCAGCGCTTCCAGTCGACGAGGATCGCGGCGTCCTTCATCACGTGCACGCCCATGTTGAGGCCGCGCTCCTCGTTGTCGGGCGCCGGTATCGGCCACTTGTCGCCGAGGTCGTGTTCGGCGAGCAGCATGCCGTGCGGATCGCCGGGCCACGGCATCGGCTCGCCCGGCACATGCTTCACCTGGGTCGTGCCCAGCGTCAGCAGGAAGATCCACAGCGCGAAGAACAGCACGTTGCCCGCGCTGCGCCGCAGCCACGGCACCATGTCGAACCACACCGCCAGCGTCGCGGTCAGCGCGAGCGACGGCAGGGTGATCACGACGATCGGCTTGACCATCTCGAAGAGGTCGACGTGCCGGTCCTCGGCACGCACGAACTGCAGCACCAGGCCGATCGCCAGGCCGCCGGCGATCACCATCGCGAACAGCAGCATGTGGCTCAGCCATTTCGCGAACAGGTAGGCGCCGCGGCTCATCGTGGTGGCGACCAGCAGCTGCCACGCGCGCGTCTCGAAATCGCGCACCAGCGTGCCGCGCACCAGGAAGAAACCGAACAGCGACAGCGCCATGCTGTAGATCAGCGCCACGATCATGCCGATCCACGCGCTGCTGTAGCGCCCGCGCATGCCGTCGATGGAGACCGTGAGGTAATGCGTCTCGATCGCCGGGAAGCACCACCACATCAGCGCCGCCAAGCCGGCCATCACCAGCCAGGTCTGCGGCGCGCGCAGGCGCTGGCGCAGGTCGGCGGCGAGCACGGCCGCGACGGCGCGCAGCGTACCGGCCGAGGCGAAGCCCGGTTGCGAGGCGCTCATGCGTCGACCGCCTCGCCGCTGCGATGCAGCAGCCACAGATAGGCGTCCTCGAGGTCGGGCGCCACGCGCACCGCATCGTCGGAAGGCTTGTCGCCGACCACGCGCACTTCCACGCCGTGCGCGCGCCGCTGCGCGCGGCTGATCTTCAGGCGCGTGCGCGCTTCGGCGAGCTGGTCGGCCGGCAGCGTCCACTGCCACACCTGCCCCTCGGCCGCGGCCATCAGCGTCTCGGGCGCGCCGTGGAAGCGCAACCGCCCGCCGGCCATCACCGCCAGCGTGCTCGCGCTGGCCTCGATGTCGGACACGATGTGCGTCGACAGGAGCACCAGCCGCTCGCCGGCCAGCTCCGCGAGCAGGTGCCGGAAGCGCACGCGCTCCTCCGGATCCAGCCCGACCGTCGGCTCGTCCACGATCAACAGCTTCGGATCGTTGAGCAGCGCCTGCGCGATGCCGACGCGCTGGCGCATGCCGCCCGAATACCCGCCCAGGCGCTTGTCGGCGACATCGTCGAGGCCGACCATCGCGAGGCATTCGTCGACGCGCGTGGCGACCGTGCGCGCCGGCAGCCCCTTCACCGCCGCGAGGAACGCCAGGAATTCGCGCGCCGACAGCGCCTCGTACACCCCGAAGTCCTGCGGCAGGTAGCCCAGCTCCCGGCGCAGCGCGTCCGGCTTGCGGGCGATGTCCTCGCCGCGCCAGGTCACCCGGCCGGCCGTGGCCTTCGCCAGCGTGGAGAGGACTCGCATCAGGGTGGATTTTCCCGCCCCGTTCGGCCCCAGAAGGCCGACGATGCCCGGCGTTAGCGACAGATCGACGCCGGCAACCGCTTCGTGGCCACCGCGGTAGCGGTAACCGACTGATTCCAATGCCAATTCGAGAGCCATCCCATCCGCCGCGCTTGCCTAGATGAGTTGGTATTGTAGTGATGTATAACACCTAGACAATAGGCCGATTGGCATGGCCCGTAGAAGGGAACTCAGGGGTCGCTGCGTTCCGCCGGCCTTCCAGGTAATACGACTGCTTCCGCCTCCATTAGAAAGAGCTCGTTGATTAACAGGAACTCGCGAAACGCACCCATTGAACTTGTGTGACCCTCGCGGTGCGCACGAGGATTTCGAAATGCCATGAATGCTGCTTCGAACAGTTGTGCTCGCCCCTCAGCCTCTCCTTTGGATACGGAGGACCAACCAAGCCGGGCACCAGATCCTCTGAACGCCCTTCTGAACACCTCAACTCCAACGGTCCCTATGGGAAACGCGCATCGATCATTCACCGTAGATTCCAATCGACGAAACGCCTCGAACACCGCCCTGTCGGGGCTGTGAAAAAGCGCTAGTGCGAGATCTTTGAGGCGTTGATCCAGTGCAAACCAAGGGGCACTCGGCGAAAACTGCTCTCGCATTAGCAAGTAGGGGGACCCTCGACCTTGAAGCCCCGAATGCATGTAGTCATGAATGCGAATCGGACGAACTGTATTCGCCTCCCGTATCCAAGCAACGTCAACAGCGGATAGCTGCGCGACCTCGATGCGAGCCAGGAATTTAGAGTCGACTAAGACCTCTTCGACCTCGACGTTGAACCAGTGAAATAGATGAAGCGCTATCGCCAGCCCCGCGGGGCCTTCTCCCGAGTATCCGGAGGTGAAGCCAGAACGAATCGCGATAGGCTCTGGATCACCAATATCCAATAAAAAGGCGTGCCTTCCCTCGCATGTGAGGAGGTATACGTAGTTAAAGGTGACTCCTGATGCGCAGAGGCGAACCACAGCATCTAAACAAGATTGGGTAGTATCAATCGAGCCGTGGTACTGAACGCGAGCGGGGCCCAAAGATGCAAATAACTTCATGCCTGCCCCTTCTATTCACATCTTAGCTGTCTGTCGCGTTGATACATGGTGCCCACGGTGCCGAGGATAGCCTCCCGCGAGGCCGGATCGGCAATCGACCTCCGCCCACTTCCGTCCGGATCCACAATGATCGTCAGGTCCCGTCCGAGGTGACTGTTCGCCCCGCCTCCAGCGCCGCCCTAACCGTATGATGCGCGGCATGGACACCCCGGCCCAGCACGCCCCCACCCCGCCCGCCTCGGACCCCGGCGAGCTCAAGCGCCTCGAGCAGCGCCTGCGCCGCCTCGAGCAGCTCATGGTCGACACGCAGGGCGTGGCCCACCTGGGGACCTGGGAGTGGGACATCAGCGAGCCGACGGCCACCTGGTCGGCGGAGCTCTATCGCATCTACGGGCTGAGCCCCGACAGCTACACGCCGACCTACGAGAACTATCTGGCGATGGTCCATCCGGACGACCGCCAGCGGGTGATGGACGCCACCAACCGGGTCTTCCACGAGCACGTGCCCTACTCGCACGACGAGCGCATCCTGCTGCCGGACGGCTCGATGCGCTACCTGCACACCTGGGCGCACCCGGTGCTCGACGACGACGGCAAGCTGGTGCGGCTGCTCGGCGTCTGCCAGGACATCACCGAGCAGAAGCGCGCCGAGGCGCAGGTGCTGGAGCTCAACCGCGAGCTCGAGCGGCGCGTCGCCGAACGCACGCGCACGATCGAGAGCACGCTGCGCGACGTCGAGGCGTTCAACGCGATGGTCAGCCACGACCTGCGCGCGCCGCTGCAGGTGATCGCCATGACCTGCCAGGTGATGGCCATGGACACGAGCGTGCCGCTGCCGCCGAAGTTCGGCGAGCACCTGGGGCGCCTGCAGCGCTCCGTCGACCACATGACGCAGCTCGTCAACGACCTGCTCGCGCTCGCGCATGTCGGCGGCGCGGCGCTCGAGCGCACCGACGTGGACCTGTCCGCGCTGTCGGCGGAGATCATGGCGGACCTGCACCGCCTGGCGCCCGAGCGCCAAGCCACCGTGGACATCGCCCCGGGCCTCAGCTGCCGCGCCGATCGCGGACTGCTGCGCTCGGTGATGGAGAACCTGCTCGGCAACGCGTGGAAGTACTCCTCGCGCGTCGCGCACGCGCACATCGCGGTCGGCGCCATCACCGTGGACGGCCGCACGCGCTTCTACGTCCGCGACAACGGCGCCGGTTTCGCGGCTGCCGATGCCAGCCGCCTGTTCCGCCCGTTCGAGCGCCTGCACAAGGCCTCCGAGTTCAGCGGCACCGGCGTCGGCCTGGCGGTCGTGCAGCGCATCATCGAGCGCCATGGCGGGCAGATCGAGGCGCAGGGCGAGCCCGGCAAGGGCGCGACCTTCACCTTCGACGTCGGCGGCTGAAAGGCGTCACTGCGCCCGCCGCAAGCACCTGGCCATGTGGCTCGCATGCGCGAAGCCCGTGGCCAGCGCGATCTCGGTCCGGCCCAGGCGCCCCTGCTGCAGGTGATCGCGTGCGCGCGCCGCCCGGCGTTGCATGACGAAGCGATGTGCAGGCATCCCCGTCGCCCGCCGGAACATCGCCTTGAAATGGGACACGCTGTAGCCGGTGACGCCCGCAAGATCGGCCAGCGACAGCGATCGGTCGAGATGCGATTCGATGTATTCGACCACCTTGCGCAATTGCCACGCGGGCAAGGCATGCCCGCTGCCAGGGTCCCGTGGCTGCGTCGGCGATTGCAACGCCAGGAGGCGGGCCGCCAGGGCCAGCGCCATGCCGTCCGAGAACAGGCGCCCGCCCGGGTAACCCTCGCGGCTCTCGGCCTCCATGGCCCAGCCGATGCGTTCGATCTGCGGATCGCGGATGTGGATCGCAGGGGCAAGCGCGTGCCGCGCGCCGAAGGCCGTTTCGGCGGCATCCCGTACCGGACCCGGAGCGAGCCGCAGCAACAGTGAGCGCGCCGGCGCGGCAAGGGTCCATCGCGTGCTGGACCCGGCCGGAACCACGCAGAACTGGCCATGCAGGCGCGTGCCGCGCAATTCGCCGCGCCCGGCCCGGTAAGTCACCGGGACCGGTTCGCCCAGGTGCAGGCACAGGACGTGCCGGTCGTCGACCGGCGAGTCGAACCGGCCGCCCGGCACCGGCGACACCAGCACATCGAGCCACGGCAAGCGCGCATCGCGCAGGGCGCCGCTCGACGGTGGCGGATAACAGGCAGGCCGGTGCATCCCGTGCATGGCGCAATGGTGGCCACGCGCCGGCTCGCGGCCAAAGGTCGAAAGTCATCCATCCGTGCGCCCGCCATCCGCGGGTGCGCGCGACCGTCGGGCAGATCCTCCAGCATCCGCGGACCTTCTCCAGGGACGATTGCCCCATGCAACTACAACACCTCGCCGTCCTGCTGCTGGCGCTGGCCGCAGCCCCTGTCGCGCGCGGCGCGCAGCCGCCGGGGACGGCCCCGGACAGCGCCACCGCCAGCGTGCTCGACCCGCAACACGCGCAGTTGGGAAAGCTGGCCGGGCGCTGGCAGGTGAAGCAGCGACTCTGGACCAGACCCGGGCAGCCGCCGCAGGTGGATGCTGGTGTCGCTACCTTCACCACCCTCCTGGGGGGCAGGCACCTGCAGCAGGACCTGCGGATCGCATCGCATCCGCCGTTCCAGGGACTGGGCTACATCGGCTACGACACGGCGACCCGCAGCTACTTCACCACCTGGATGGACGTCAACTTCACCGGTCTGCTGGTGATGCGCGGCGACTATGACCCGCGGGCCACGACATACCGGTTCCACGGCGAAATGGTGGACGGGCAAGGCGTTGTCGTGCCGACCCGCGAAGAACTGCAAGTCGTCGATGATCGGCACGTCGTGGCCCGATTCCTCGAAACCCGCGATGGCGTCGAGACACTGGTCGTGGAACTGCAGTACTCGCGGTGACGCCCGGAGCGAATCGCCTGCCGCGGCTCCATCAGTTCGGATTGCTAGAAGCCGTCGGTGGCGAGGATGGCGATGCGTTTGGCCATGGAAGGCACTCCGCGGGCGGGAGGGCCGATGTTGCCGATCGCGGCGTTCCGGCGCGGTGAAGCGCGCCGGCATACACTCGCGGCTCAGGGCGCGCTCGGGGGAGCCTGCATGACCAGTTTCGAATTCGTCTTCGGCATGATCTCGGTGATCACCTCACTGGCGCTCGCCCGCCTGCTGGGCGGCTGCGTGGGCCTGTACCGGCATGCCGAACACGTCCGCTTCTCCTTCCGGCATGCGTGCTGGACCGCCATGGCCTTCATGCTGCTGATCGGCAACTGGGCCAACTTTTGGCGCTTCCACGAGGCCCGGACTTGGGGTCCGCTCGACGTCCTGATCCCTCTGGTGTTCGTCGGCGTGCTGTACGCCTTCTGCGATTTGGTCCTCCCCGAGGAACCAAAACCAGGCGAAGCGCTCGACCTGCGCGATTACCACGTGGCTCAGGGCCGTCGCTACAAGACGATGCAGCTGGTGTTCTCGGTGCTGGCGATGCTCGTCATTGCAAAAAGCAGCCGTGACTTCGGCAATTGGGTTGCTGGTTCGGGCTTCGCATTGATCGCAGCGGCAAGTACCGTTGTCGCGTTGCGGACCCGGCGCGTCTGGCTGGATACGGCGGCCGCCATCGTGCTTGTGCTGATGGCGCCGGTTTTCATGTGGCTGCACCTCGAGCGCCTGGCAGGCTAGAATTTCCGGCTTCGGAGTGCACCCATGACATCCCGGCCTCGCCTCTACGCCCACCCGTTTTCCTCGTACTGCCAGAAGGTCCTGGTGGCGCTGTACGAGACCGGGACCGCGTTCGAATACCGCCACATGGAAGCGCCGGGTGCCAGCGACGAGCTCGCAGCGCTCTGGCCGATGAAGCGCTTTCCGATCCTGGTCGACGGCGAACGCACCGTGCTCGAGGCGACCTGCATCATCGAGTACCTGCAACTGCACCATCCCGGCGCGGTGGCCCTGATTCCCGCCGACCCCGACCTGGCGCTGGAAGTGCGGATGCTCGACCGGTTCTTCGACAACTACGTCTCGACGCCGCAGCAGAAGTTCGTCGCCGACGTGCTGCGGCCCGAAGGCGCGAATCGCGATCCCTACGGCGTCGAGCAGGCGCGCGCGATGCTCGAGACCTCGTACGCGTGGCTCGAGGCGCGGATGGCGACGCGCGAGTGGGCCGCGGGCCCGGCGTTCACACTCGCAGACTGCGGCGCCGCACCGTTCCTGTTCTACGCGGACTGGACGCATCCGATCGATGCGCGCTTCGCGCACGTGCGTGCGTATCGCGAGCGGCTGCTCGCGCGGCCGTCGGTCCGCCGGGCCGTCGACGAGGCGCGGCCGCATCGCGGGTATTTCCCGCTGGGCGCGCCCGACCGGGATTGAACGGCGCAGTTGAGCGAGCCCGGCAACGCCAGGCGGGTCGCGCTCCCAGGACGTTCCGCCAGGGGAGCGGCCAAAGTCGGGAGAAGCGTTTCCTGGCGTAGTGGAGCACTTGGAGGGGCTGTCCGCTCAGGAAGCGCGCAGCGAAAGGCGCAGGACGACGCGACCGTTCCGCTGCGCCATGACGAGGAATGCCACGCCGGCCGCCAGGCACACAGCGACGGCCACAACCGAAGCTTCCGGCCCGAACGCACCGCCCGTGAGCCAATCACTGCCAGTGAACCGGACACCGATCATGCCTTCCGGCTTCATGCCGGAGACGGACGTCGCGAAGATGCCGCCTTCGGTGAAATTCCACGCGGCATGCAGGCCGTAGACGAACCACAACCGGCGCGAAAACATGAAGGCCGCGGCCAGCAGTACGCCGGCCTCCAGCGCGATGGCGATGACGCTGGTGGCCGTCGCACCCGGATTGGTCGCGTGCATCAGGCCGAAAACCACCGCCGACAGGCCGAGCGCGATCCAGCTCCCGAGGCCCTGTTCCAGTATCCGGAACATCACGCCGCGCATCAGCGTCTCCTCGACGACTCCGGCCGCCACGGCAGTGGTGAGCGGATAGATCCACAGGGCTCCCGTCTCGATGCCGGTGTACGTCCATGCACCCAGCAACCACAACAGCAGCATCGTCGTGCAGAACAATCCCGCGCCCACCAGCACGCCCAGCAGCACTTGCCTCGCGGCACCACGCGGGGCGAGTTCGACCGCGGGCCGGAATTCCACCCAGCGCACGTAGAGCCAATAGCTGCCGATCGTCGCCACGACGATGACGAGGTTCAGCGCCACGCCCATCGGGCTGCGCGCAACGATGCCGGCGGATTTGCCGGCCAGCTGCAATAGCATCACCGGCCCGATGGCGAACAGGACCGCCAGGATGAAACGCGTCAGCGGGAACTGGAGCACGGCCCAGGCCTTGCCTGGCCGACGGTTGATCGCGGGGATGTCGGTCATGGGTCGATCCTGTATTTGGCCTGGCAACGTCCGCATGTTTATAGCTCGCCTGGACCGCGGCACTCAACCAGTGCAGCTGACCGCATCCTGAGGCGCAGGCCGGATTGCAATGCTGCGGATCTTGCCTCCCTCCGACTCACCGGTGAAACGAAATACCCGCTCCTTGGCAGTGATCAACATGCCCCGCTGGAAGCAACCGAACTGTGAAGCGGATGCTTTCAGGGAACTGATGAGATCGGCCTTGGCAACGGACTCTCCATCTCCCCAGGCAAGGGTGTCGAGAAAACTCGAGTCGATGCTGTACCGGATTCGATCCTGAAACGCCGAATCAAGCACATGCTCCGGATCCGGCGCGTGGCGGGCACACTCCGGCCCGCCGGTCGCAAGCATCCAGCACCCAAGAGCCCACAGCGTATTGTTGTCGATGGGATCCGGGACGGCAGGACGCGGCAGCGGAGTATCGACGCCGGTTGCGAAGGCAAGCAGCTGCTTCTCTACGGGCGAGAAGCACTTGTGAAACCATGCAGTCTCGATCTTGCGATCATCAAATCCGGCTTCATTGAGGGCGCGCAAGGTGATCGAGGTGGAGTCCATTGGCGCCAGGCCCTGCTCCGTCCCGAGAAAGGACCGCGCTTCCGAACAGAACGCTTCGATGTTGGCGAGACCCGGGGCCCCAACCAGCTGCCCGTAACTCTTCAAGCCCTTTGCCTCATCCAGATATCGAGCCTTGACGCCGCCAATATTCGCTTCCAGCGTCGCAGGGTCTTCGCCGGGGCCCAGGCGGAAGTCGCCCGGGGTGGCGCTGAACACGCTGGAACCGTCTCGAAGCAGCGTCGGTGAAGCCTTGAGAAGCAGGTGTACCGTCGCGAACACCTGTCCGTCCTGATTGGCGAGCGGCAAATCGACCTGCTTGTTGTTGTCCCCCAACGGCGACAACTCATATCGATGAGTGATGTTGGTGGTCGAACTTCCGAACGCAGTCAACACGCTACTTCCAAGCCTGCCCATGCCCTGCACGAAGGGCCTGGATGCCGCGCTCACCAACGCGCTTCCCGGCACCAACGACAGGATGGCGTCGCTCACGTCACCCAACTTGTACTGCACACGGTCCGAATCCCGGAAAATAACGTCGACAGTGATCCGGTCTCCACTCTCCAGGTGTTTCCGGGGGAAATCATGCCCGGCGGTCGAATAAGTGGAAAGCGTTCGTGTATCCGCGTTGTAGTCATACGCGGCAAGGAGATATTCGGGGAGCTGCAAGTCTCCGATCGATACCTTTACCGACGCGGCGACACTTTGCGCACTGCTCCTTCCTCCCAGCCCCGCGAGGATGGAGCGGAACGCATTTCTCGCCTGCTTGCCGGTTTGCGGCTGCGGCGTGACGTCGATGGCGGCATGGAGTTGCGTGTAGTAGTCAGGTGTCACCGCGGTCCGGCCCCTGTTGATCCTTTCACCCGTCTGGGCCTGCGCTGCGGATGCGAAGCCGATCGCCGCTGTCAGCAGCGCCGTAGAGAGAGCGATATGCCTGAATTCCATGGCGTTCCCCGGTAGTGGTCCATTTGTCCCAACGGAACCCGGATCGGCCATCGGACAGGGCCCCGATTCGCGGCGCGCCCCGCCCGAGTGGGGGTACTTTGGCCGGCAGGGAATCGCGGACGACGCGGCTGCGAAACGCATACACTCCGGGTGACGCCGGGCATGGGGGCCCGCGCACCCGGGGACAATCGAATGAAGATCCGCACTGCCGCCCTGGCGGCTGCCCTGCTCCTGGCCTGCGCCGCCTACGCGCAGACGCCGTCCGCCGCGCCGTCGGGCAGCACCCCGCCGGCCACGGCCGCGCCCGCCACCGTCCTCAAGGCCGCACACCTGTTCGACGGCCGCAGCGGCACGCTCGTGTCACCGGGGCTCGTAGTGGTCCAGGGCACGCGGATCCTCGCCGTCGGGCCCTACGCCAGCATTCCCGCCGGCGCGAAGGTCATCGACCTCGGCGACGCCACGCTGGTGCCCGGCTACATCGACGCGCACACGCACATCACCGCCGACCACGACGACGACTGGGCGCAGGGCTTCTACGACGGCATGCTGCGTTTCCCCGTCGAACAATCGTTCCATGCCGCCCGCAACGCGAAGGTCACGCTGCAGGCCGGCGTGACCACCGTGCGCGACGTGGGCTCCAGCGACTTCATCGACGTGGCCCTGCGCAACGCGATCAACGGCGGCCTCACCGAAGGCCCGCGCATGCTCGTCGCCGGCCACGCGATCGGCTCGACCGGCGGCCATTGCGACAGCTCGCCGTTCCCGCCCGAGCGCGTCACCCCATCCGGCCCGCTCGAAGGCGTGTGCAACGGCCCCGAGGAATGTCGCCTCGCCACGCGCCTGCAGATGAAGTACGGCGCCGACGTGATCAAGATCTGCGCCTCCGGCGGCGTGCTGTCGGAATCCGACCCCGTCGACGTGCCGCAGCTCACGCCCGCCGAACTCACCGCGATCATTTCCGAAGCCCACGCCTGGGGCCGCAAGGTCGCCGCGCACAGCCACGGCGACCTCGCCGCGCGGCAGGCGATCGAGGCCGGCGTCGACTCGATCGAGCACGGCAGCTTCCTGCAGCCGGCCACGCTGCAGTTGATGAAGCAGAAAGGCGTGTACCTCGTGCCGACGCGACTGGCCCTGGTGTGGACCGTCGGCCACGCCGACGGCTATCCGCCGAAGATCAAGGGCAAGGCGCTCGCCGCCGGCGCATCGCACGACCGCATGTTCAAGGACGCCCTGCGCATCGGCACGCCGATCGCCTTCGGCACCGACTCCGCCGTGTCACCGCACGGCATCAACGCGCAGGAATTCGGCGACCTGGTGGACTTGGGCATGACGCCTGCGGCGGCGCTGATGACGAGTAGCCAGGGGTCGGCGAAGCTGCTGGGCGTCGATGGCGAGACCGGGACGCTGGAGGCCGGGAAGTTCGCGGATATCGTGGCGGTGCCGGGGGATGTGCTGCGGGATATCCGGGCTACGGAGCGGCCGGTGATGGTGATGAAGGAGGGACTGATGGTGCGTGGCGGAGAGTGAGTCGCTTCCACAGATTCGGTGTCAAGCGGCGTGTTGATCCATGGCACGCCGAAGCGATCGGGCAGGCTGCCGCAGCCCGGCAATCACAAGGCAGCGGCGAAGATCATGCCGACTTTTGCCGCCATCCTTCAGCGCATCGGGCTAGCGCCGCGCCTGCGCCGCTTCGTCGGCATGCAACGCCTCAGCGAAGTCGTTCTTCGGCTTCCGATGTTGCCCACGACTCATACATGTCCAAGCCCATTAAAGCCCGGGCGCCGACCTCGAGCCAGCAGTGCATCAGCCCGGTCTTATACGTCACCTCCATCGGAATCTCCGGCGGGCTGTTGCCGCACGGGAACGCGACCGTAATCTTGCCGCCGAGGGATAAATTAGAGCACCAGGCACCTATCGCTGATAAATGAAAGCTGCCGGTAACCCTAGGCGACGCCGCTCCCAGTTTGCAACCAGCTGAGGCCGAAACTCAGTAATTAGGTCTTTTACAGAAGCAAGGACTTCGGGTGAAAGCCGGCCGGCCAAAATCTCCGGACGACGATCAAAGCGAACCGTTGCCCAGGTTTCCGCTGCTGTCCCAGGAGGGCACACATGTACGTGCATAGGCTCATGGTCCCTGGGCGGCATGCGCAGGCAAAAATCGGCGGTCTCCCAAACTAAAGAGCCGCCTCGGAATTCGAGACCAAGAGCCTCAATAACCAGTCGGTGCGCATCGACATGCTCCTCTAGTGCCAGGTGCGTGACAACTGCTTTCGCACTCGTGCGGTGGCGATGGTCATCGCAATTACAATACCCCCCGGAAACATGAGCATCCAGCCAATGGAGCGATGAAGCGAAGCTAATGGCAACTGAGTCGTTCTCAAAGGTCCACGCGAACGCCTCATCTAAATCACCATCTTTGCAAACAAAATGTGTGTGCGCGTCCCGCAGGCAACCCTCCGCCTGATGGAATGGCGAGCGTTGCTGAAGTCCAGCTAGAAATCGCCACCAATCCTTACCAATCGCTCCAGCATAGGATGACAACGTTCGATGGTCGCTGGTTAGAGGAATGTCCGTTAGCCGCTCGTTGCTCACCACGGCGATATCAGAGACGATTTCTTTCACTTTACGCAGGACTCGCAAGAACCTAAGCGCTACATCAACGGCGTCCTGCGATGGAATCGGATACGAACGCTCATTAACAAATACTGTCGCGTGTCGCCCGCTCATTCGAGCAATTTCATCACGGCGTTGTCCCACTCATCGAAAAAGCCAGACGGCCAAACGGGAATCGAACCATCATCCATCAATGCAGGGGACTCAACATTAACATCGCCCGTTTCCACACTTCTCGTGAAGTAGTGGAAAGCAACTGAATCACCGGATATCAGGCCTTGTTTAGCCGCAACTCTAATTCCGTTCAAAATATGATCGCTATGGCTCTCCACTATGATTTGCACCCCATCGCTAGCCGCTTTCGCTAAAAGCAATCCTAAGTTGAACTGGCCACGCGGATGCAAGTGAGCCTCTGGATTTTCTAGCAAAAGCAATGAGCCAACAGGAAGCGTCAGCGCCGATACCAGAACAGGCAGGGCATAAGTCAAGCCAAACCCAACGTTCGTAGGCCGGATCGGTGAAGCCGTCTCTTCGAGCCCACGGCGACCGATGTACTCAAATACAAGCTTCACATCATCAGTAGTGGCGATGCTCTCCGCACGAACTCGAACGCCGGGACTGATGAACTGAAGCCAAGCAGAAACCTGATCTATAAGCGACGAAGTTGGGGCCACCTTCAACGCGAGATCTGGTTCCATAGGTAGACTGGAGGCAATCTGACGCGCCTTCGAAATTGGATCCGACTCTAGCGCGCTACGAGCTAGCACGTCAGCAGTAAATTCACCTCTCGCACCTAGCGCCCCAGCAAGTACACGTCGCCCAAGCGGCGTTGGAAAGCGAGTAGCCGGCGCCGCCCGATCCGCGAGCAGTAACTGAAAGTTTGATCCGAGCAACTCCTGCGGAATTTCCCCTTCCATTTTTACAGCATCAACAAAAGAACTGGAAAATTCGCCCGAGAAGCTGCAAGACCAATCCTGACCGTCCTTACGGATCCCGATACAGACAGTGTCCGTCTTCGCCCCGTGCGTGATGACATCTCCAAATGAACCAATTTCAACCAGCGGTCCGCGCAATTCAATGGCATCAAAAGACGGCCTGTATCCTGCAAAGCTCTGTCTAACCAGCGCAATCGACTGGAGGACGGTGCTTTTGCCGGCGCTATTGAGCCCGCTCAGGAGTGTGAGCGGAGCCAATCTAATATCCACATTCCTGGCGCCTTTGAAATTTGCAAGGACCAATCCAGAAATCATCTAAGCCAACTCCAATATTCTTGTAATTTTCGAAATTCTCACGTTCGAGGACGATCCTCGCCCTGTCGCGTACAGGAGTGAAGAGCTAAACATTGAATCTGTATTCATCAGTTCCGCGAACTTCTGAAGAACAAGGGGGGCCTTATGCTTTAGTTCGTATAGACGCGCATCGGGGATTCGAGCGAGTACGACCGCCTGGGTCTCGAATAGGCCGCGGTTGATAGGCTTGCGAGCCTCGCCTGCGACATAGTACTTACGAAAGGCATGAATCCCGAAGATCTCCGGGGCGAATCTCATTGCTTTCAGAAAGCTTTGTTCTGCCTCCCGCCACTCTGCGTCTGAGTACTTTTCGTCAGAAGTATCTGCGAAATCATTTAAAAATTTATCCAAATTTTCATCGTCCGGCCGCTGATGGTCCTCACCAGCCATGAAACTCGCAAGGTAGCGAAGGACAAGTTCGATGTCCTCCATTCGCTCTCCCTTTATTCGGTACTCTGTCGCCTTCAGAAACTCCACTGAGGTCGCCAGCCTCTTGGCAACCTCTCTCCACTTGCCCGGATAAATTGCGTTTCGAATCTCCTGGGCCGAAAGCGGCAAGCCGCCACGATTAATTCTCGAAAAGATATTGAATTTTACGGCTTGTGGCGTACTCGCCCGAATTACATGCAAAGTGATTTCCGTCTCTAGAATCCTACGCTGAAGCGATCGCGGTAAAACTTTAAATGTGGCGCCATCGAAGTCAGACCCGATCGATTGCAGATCGGTCAGTTCTAAAGGCTTCAAATCAGTGGCGACTGCGCTGTTAAGTGATTCCACTTCCACGAAGTGGGCTATCGCGCATATACGTTGCAACCCATCAACAACAGTGTAGTTTCCAGACGTATCCTCGGAGACGTACATGGATGGAATGGGAATACGCAGTAGTAGAGATTCGATGAGCCCACTCTTTCTCTGAGCATTCCATAGATTCGCCCGACGCTGGAACTCAGGGGAGAGCAAGAGCTCTCCCTCGCGCAACCTCGCTAAAAGTAGATCGATTGTTCTCACCTGCGAAATGACGTCGATTTCAGCCGGATCGAATGGAGCCTTTATCTCTCCGATTTGCAATGAAGGCCTATCTAACTCCAGACCAGCAGGCACGCCATCCGAACTAAGCTCTTCGACAACCAGATCACTACTTTGCTGCATTTTTTATTCTCCAAACCGACAGCAGCTACATGTTGCGGCGGTATTCGCCGCCGACTTCGTAAAGCGCATGGCTGATCTGGCCAAGCGAATGCGTCTTTACCGATTCCATCAACGCGGCGAAGACGTTCTTCCGGTCACGGGCGGTCGCCTGTAGCGCGGAGAGGCTGGTCGCCGCCTGCAGGTGGGCGCCGACGACGTCGGCTTCGTCCTGGCCGCGGGCGCGGAAGGCTGCGACGTTGCGGATCTGCTGCCCCTTCTCGTCGGGGGTCGAGCGGATCAGCTCGATCTCGGTGACGATGTCGCCGCCGTGGTCCTT
>CAMLSB010000003.1 GCA_946482565.1 uncultured Lysobacteraceae bacterium
AAATCGCCTGGCGCATGCCGAGGGGGTAGCTTTCCTCGTTAATCCAGCTGCAAAAACCCAGACGCCAACGACGACGTCTACGCTCTCGCCGCTTAAGGCGTAAGCCCCGAACCCACTTGTGCCTTTGCTCGTGGATGTAGGGTCATTATCAAGGGATAGGTTCCGGCGGCGACCCGTCAACCGGAATCGACAATCCAAGCGGGTGTGGATGACGGTGTGCCTCGCACGTTGTGTTGCCGCCATCCGAGATCGAACAACGAGCTAAGCATGTAGTGCCGGGCATGGAGCATCTTCGGACGGGGGTTCGATTCCCCCCATCTCCACCAATGCAAGCAACGGGCCGCCTTCGGGCGGCCCGTTTTTTTGCCGGCCGAAAATGCTCAGGCGGCGGATTGCACCGGGTCGGTGGGGGGCGTCGACGTTGCCGTCGCCGTCGTGGCCGCGGGAACGCCGCGGCGCATCAGCCCGCGCGCCAGGAACAGCTCCACGCGCTCGAGCGGGATCCTGTCGCCCGCATCGCTGCCGTAGTACGCCTCGACGATGCGGCCGTCCTCGTCGATGAGGAAGTCGGCGGGCAGCAGGTTGTTGGTGTTCAGCCCGGCCAGGCCGACGATGCGCAGGCCGCGCAGCAAGGTGGGCACGCGGGTCACGACCGCCTTGAGCTTGCGCCAGAACGAACGTTCGATGCCGTAGCGCCGGTGCGAGGCGCCGACCGGATCGGCCGCGACACGGAACGGGCGCGGATGCCGCGCGACGAAGTGCAGGACCTCGGCCTGGCCCGAGCCGAACACCGCCACGATGTCCAGGCCCAGCGCCGCCAGGCTGGCGTGGTGGTGGGTCAGTTCGTAGATGCGGAAATTGCAGAACGGGCACGCCGCGTCGCGGAAGAACGACAGCAGCGTGCGGCGGCCGGTGCCGCCGATCGGGATGGCCTGGCCGTAGATGTCGACGAGGTCGAGCGCCGGTGCGGCGGAAGGTGCGAACAGTTTCATGGGATCCCCCGGGATGTCGTGGCGCTTCCAGCCTGACGCTCCTGGTGGAATTCCCAATGCCTATATGTGCAAAGTGCTCTCGAACTCGTGGTGCTCTCCGCTGAGCGGATCGCGGAAGGCCAATCGGCGGGCCAGAAGCTTCAGGGGCCGGGCATGGTCGTCCGCGACCACTTCGCCCGCCTGAGGGTACCAGCGGTCGTTGGCGATCGGCGCACCCAGCGCGGCCATGTGGACGCGCAACTGGTGCTTCCGCCCGGTCACCGGCTCCAGCGCGTAGCGCCAGTGCGCCGCACCGCCATCGTCAATGCCGATGTCCTCGCCCGCCCGCTTGCGTTCGAGCACGGCGATCCGGGTTTCGCTGTTGGGCGCGCCGTCCACTTCCCGCATGCGGAAGAACGGCGTGCCCGGCTCCAGCCGCGACATGCGCAACAGCGGGAACGACACGCCGGGCAAGGCCGGCGCGATCGCCTCGTAGTGCTTGCGGATGCGCCGTTCGCGGAACAGCGCCTGGTAGGCCGCGCGCGTGGCCGGACTGGCCGAGAACAGCACCAGCCCGGCGGTATCGCGATCGATCCGGTGCAGCGGCACGAGGTCCGCGTTGCCCAGGCGCTGCACCAGCCGCGCCAGCAGCGTCTCGCGCACGAAGCCGCCAGCGGGCGTGACTGGCAGGAAGTGCGGCTTGTCGGCGACGACCAGGTGCTCGTCGACGTGCAGCACCGACTCCGCGAACGGAATCGCCGGCTCGTCGACGACCTCGCGGAAGTAGCGCACTTCGGCGCCGATGCGATACGGCGCATCGAGCGCCAGCGGATCGCCCAGCGCATCGAGCACCCGGCCACGCTCGAAGCGATCGATCCACGCATCGCGGCCGATGGCGGGAAAGCGGTCGCACAGGCAATCGAGCACCGTCGACCACGCGCCAGGCGGCAACTGCAGGCGGCTGGGCGTCATTCCCCGGGCGGCGGCTTCAATGTGCCGGCCAGTTCCTCGAGCCCGGAGATCGCCGACTCCAGCGCGTCGTGCAACTCGCCCTGGCGGCTCATGAGGTCCTCGATCATCTTCGCCTGCCCGAGCTTCTTCAGTTCGCCGTCGAACAGCAGCCACGCCGCGGTCAGGCCTTCCACGTTGTTCGAGGAGTAATGGCGCATTTCCTTGAGCTGGTTGACGGTGTCGTTGACGCGATCGAGCGGCGTCTTGGCATGGTCGTCGGACATTGGTGGGTCTCCTTCCGGCGTGGGGTTCCCCCCAAGGCTAGCCGCGGGGGCCGGACGGCGGCGTCACGACTCGGCGCGCCTCGACGCGGCCGCGGCCTGCTGCCTAGAACATCCCGAGCGTGTTCGGCGAATCCTTCGGGATTTCCTGCGCCAGGTCCCAGAGCTCGATGATCTTCCCGTCGGCGATGCGGGCGATGTGGACCACGGCATACTCCGCGCCTGCTCCGGCGCGAACGAGATGCGAGTGCACCGCGACCCGGTCTCCGCCTTCGATCACCTGCTTCACCTCGAACGACTTGTTGGGCTCGGCGGCCGCGCTCTGCTCCATCGCCTCCAGCAGCGATTGGCGATCGCCGGGGAACCACGCGCTGTGGTGGACGAAGGCCGGCGAGACGTAGCGTTCGTAGGCTTCCCGCACCTGGCCGCGGGAGCACATCCGGAGGAAGGTAGTGACGATGTCGCGGTTGTCCATGTCCGGCACTCCCTGGAGGATCAACGCTTCGATAATGGTCCCTGGCGCATCATGCTGCCAGGCAATCCCAGGAGGCAGCATGGAACTCGGAATGATCGGCCTTGGCCGCATGGGCGGCAACATGGCGCAGCGGCTGATGCGCGGCGGGCACACGGTGGTCGGCTTCGACCCCGACGCGGAGGCGCGAAAGGCGCTGGAAGGCGACGGCGGCGGCTCGGCGGACTCGCTGCAGGCGCTGGTGGCCGCCCTGCCCGCGCCGCGGATCCTGTGGATGATGGTGCCCGCGGGGAAGATCACCGACGGCACGGTCGACGCGCTGGCCGGGCTGCTGGCGCCGGGCGACGTGGTCATCGACGGCGGCAATTCCAACTACAAGGACACGCTGCGCCGGGCGGAGGCGCTGGCGGGGAAGCAGATCGCCTACGTGGACTGCGGCACCAGCGGCGGCGTCTGGGGCCTGGCCGAGGGATACGCGTTGATGATCGGAGGCGACAAGGCGGTCGTGGACCGGCTGCGGCCGATCTTCGAGGCGCTGGCGCCGGCGAAGGACAAGGGGTGGGGCCACGTCGGACCGGTGGGATCCGGCCACTTCACCAAGATGGTCCACAACGGCATCGAGTACGGGCTGATGCAGGCCTACGCCGAGGGCTTCTCGATCCTGCAGCACAAGCAGGACTTCGCGCTCGACCTGCACCAGGTGGCCGAGATCTGGCGCACCGGCAGCGTGGTGCGGTCGTGGCTGCTGGACCTGACGGCCGATGCGCTGGGCAAGAACCCGACGATGGCCGGCATCGCGCCGTGGGTCGCCGATTCCGGCGAGGGCCGCTGGACGCTGCAGGAGGCGATCGACCTGGACGTCCCCGCGCCGGTGATCGCGCTGTCGCTGATGGCGCGGCTGCGCTCGCGCGACAACGATTCGTTCGCCGACAAGCTGCTGGCGGCGATGCGCAACGAGTTCGGCGGCCACGCGATCAAGCAGGAGTAGCGCTAGGCGTGGTGCAGCGCGCCGCCCTTGTGCACGGCGACGTGGTCGGTCTTGTCGCTCCTGATCTCGTATTGCGGGTCGTCTTCGCTGCAGTGGCGCGTGTAGCCGTGCCAGTCGAAATCGCGCTTGTGCACCTTCGTGATCGTGCCGCCGACGTGGCCGGCTTCGGAATTCCAGCGCACGTGGTCGCCGACCTTGAAGACCTTCTTCTCGTTCATGGCCGCGCGTCCAGCAGCGCCATGGCACGGCGGCAGACTTCGCCGGCGGTGAAGCCGTAGCGCTGCATCACCTCGTCGCCGGGCGCGGAGGCGCCGTAGCGATCGATGCCTAGGACGGCGCCGCGACTGCCGACGTAGCGTTCCCAGCCTTGCGGCACGCCGGCTTCCACGGCCAGGCGGAACGGGACATCCGGCGGCAGCACGCTGTCGCGATATTCCCTGGGTTGCGCATCGAACAGCTCCCAGCTCGGCATGGACACGCAGCGCACGCGCAGGCCGCGTTCGCGCAGGGTGCGCGCGGCTTCGACGATGAGGTGCAGCTCGGACCCCGTGGCGATCAGCAGCAGCCGGTCCTGGCCGCCAGCACCCGCACTTTCGCCGGCGCCGCCGGCGAAGCCTTCATCATCGAGGACGTACGCGCCCTGGCGCAGGCCTTCGGCGGACGCATGGCGCGCGCGGTCCAGCGTCGGCATGGCCTGGCGCGAGAACACCAGCGTCACCGGCGCATCGCGCATCTCCAGCGCGACCTTCCACGCCACCGCCGTCTCGTTCGCATCGCCGGGGCGGATCAGCGTCAGCCCGGGGATCGCGCGCAGCGCAGCCAGGTGCTCGACCGGCTCGTGCGTCGGTCCGTCCTCGCCGACGGCGATGCTGTCGTGCGTGAACACATGCACGACGTGCAGCTTCGAGATCGCGGCCAGCCGCATCGGCGGACGCATGTAGTCCGAGAACACGAGGAAGGTCGCTGTGAACGGCAGGCAGCCGCCATGCGCCGCCATTCCGTTCGCGATCGCGCCCATCGCATGCTCGCGCACGCCGAAGTGCAGGTTGCGGCCCGCGAAACTCCAGCCGCCGCCGTCGGAACCCTGCTCGTCGGTGCCGGGCGCGGGCGGCGGATTGAAGTCGCCCAGGCCCTTGAGCGCGGTCTTCGTCGAGGGATCGAGGTCGGCGGAGCCGCCGGTGAGCTGCGGCAGCTTCGGCGCGATCGCATTCAGGACCTTGCCGGAGGCCTCGCGCGTGGCCATGCCTTTCGCGTCCGCGGGGAACACGGGGATATCGGCGTCCCAGCCGTCCGGGAAGCCTTCGTGCAGGCAGCGTTCGAACTCGGCCGCGACGTCTTCGTGCGCCCTGGCGTAGTCCCGGAAGCGGTTCTCCCAGGTTTCTTCGGCGGCGGCGCCGCGCGCAACGGCTTCGCGCATCCGCGTCGCGGCGTCGTCGGGCACCAGGAAGGTCGGCTGCAGCGGCCAGCCCAGCGCTTCCTTGGTCTTGCGCACGCCCTCCTCGCCCAGCGGCGAGCCGTGCGCCTTGAAGCTGTCCTGCACCGGCGAGCCGTAGCCGATGTGGGTGCGCACCACGATGAGCGAGGGCCGCTGCGTTTCCGCGCTGGCCGCACGCAACGCCGCATCGATGGCCGCGAGGTCGTTGCCGTCGGCGACGTGCTGCACGTGCCAGCCGTAGGCCTCGAACCGCTTGCCGCGATCCTCGGTGAAGGTGATGTCCGTGCCGGCCGCGAGCGTCACGTAGTTGTCGTCGTACAGGCAACACAGCTTGCCGAGCTTGAGATGCCCGGCGAGCGACGCGGCTTCGGATGCGACGCCTTCCATCAGGTCGCCGTCGCTGACCAATGCCCAGGTGCGATGGTCGACGATATTGCCGTCGGTCGCCGTTTTGCCGCCATCCCGGTTGTAGCGCGCGGCGAGCTGCGCCTCGGCGATCGCGAGGCCGACGGCGTTCGCCATGCCCTGCCCCAGCGGCCCGGTGGTGACTTCGACGCCGGGCGTGTGGTTGCGCTCGGGATGGCCGGGCGTGCGGCTTCCCCACTGGCGGAAGCCGCGCAGGTCGTCGATGGACAGGTCGTAGCCGGCCATGTGCAGCAGCGCGTACAGCAGCGCGGAGCCATGGCCCGCCGAGAGCACGAAGCGGTCGCGGTCTGCCCATGCCGGGTTGCGCGGGTTGTGCTTGAGATGGCGCTGCCACAGCACGTAGGCCATCGGCGCGGCGTCGAGCGGCAGCCCGGGATGGCCGCTGTCGGCCTGCTGCACCATGTCCACGGCGAGGAAGCGCAGGGTATCGACGCATTGCTGGTCGATGCCGTCGAATGTCGTGCTGTCGGAAGCCATGTCGTGCTCCTTGCGTGGTGCGGCCGTGCGCGCGGTCGCGGGTCAGCCTCCCCGGCGTTCGCGGTAACGGCGGATCAGGGTGCGCGTCGAACTGTCATGCGCCGACGCCGCAGCGTCGGCCATGCCTTCCTTGACCGCGGTGGGCGCGGCAAGTTCGGCTTCCGTCGACTTCGCCAGCTGCTTGCCCAGCTCGACGCCCCACTGGTCGAAGCTGTCGATGTTCCAGATCGTGCCCTGCACGAACACCGCGTGCTCGTACAGCGCGACCAGCGCGCCCAGGCTGCGGGGCGTCAGCCGGTCGGCGAGCAGCGTGCTGCTCGGGCGGTCGCCGTCACAGACCTTGTGCGGGATCAGGGCCTCGGCGACCCCTTCGCGACGCAGCTGCGGGGCGTCGCGACCGAAGGCGAGCGCCTCGCCCTGCGCGAACAGATTGGCCATCAGCAGGTCGTGGCGGCCGCGGATGTCGGCGCCGTCCTCGCCCGGCGCCAGCAGCGCCTGGCAGAAGCCGATGAAATCGCAGGGCACCAGGCGCGTGCCCTGGTGCAGCAGCTGGTAGAACGAGTGCTGGCCGTTGGTGCCGGGCTCGCCCCAGTAGATCGGGCCGGTCTGGACGTCGATGCGGCTGCCGTCGAGCGTGGCGTGCTTGCCGTTGCTCTCCATCGCAAGCTGCTGCAGGTAGGCCGGGAAACGTGCCAGGTCCTGCGCGTACGGCAGCACCGCCACGGTGCCGGCGCCGAGGAAATCGTTGTTCCAGATCGACAGCAGCGCCATCAGCACCGGCAGGTTGGCATCGAACGCCGTGTCCCGGAAATGTTCGTCCATGGCGTGGAAGCCGGCGAGCATCTCGCGGAAGCGCTCGGGGCCGATCGCGAGCATCGTCGACAGCCCGATCGCCGAATCCATGGAATAGCGGCCACCGACCCAGTCCCAGAACCCGAACATGTGCGCCGGGTCGATGCCGAACTTGCGGACGCCGTCTTCGTTGGTGGAGACCGCGACGAAATGGCGCGCAACCGCCGCCTCCCCGAGCGCGGCGACGCACCAGGCGCGCGCGGCGCCGGCGTTGACCAGCGTTTCCTGGGTGGTGAAGGTCTTCGAGCAGACGACGAACAACGTTTCCGCCGGATCGAGGCCCTGCAGGGCTTCGCGCATCGCGGCCGGATCGACGTTCGAGACGAAGCGCGGCTGCGGCCCGTCGATGTAGTGGCGCAGCGCGAGCGCGGCCATCGCCGGCCCGAGGTCGGAGCCGCCGATGCCGATGTTGACGACGTTGCGGATGGCGCGCCCGGTGGCGCCCGTCCATTGCCCATCGCGCACGCGCCGCGAGAATTCTTCCATGCGCTCCAGGACGGCCTGCACTTCGGGCACGACATCGGTGCCGTCGACCGCGATGCGGGTGCCCGCCGGCGCGCGCAACGCGACGTGCAGGGCGGCGCGGTCTTCGGTGGCGTTGATGTGTACCCCGGCGAACATCGCGTCGATGCGCGCGCGCACGCCGCAGGCATCGGCCAGATCGATCAGCAGGCGCAGCGTGTCGTCGCCCACGCGCTGCTTCGAGTAATCGAGGTACCAGCCGGCGCCCTCGGCAGCCAGGCGCTCGCCGCGTTGCGGGTCCTCGTCGAAGCGTTGCCTCAGCGTGCGCCCGGTTGTCGCCTGCGCGTGCGCGCGCAGCGCTTGCCATTGCGGGCGTTGCGCCAGCGGCATCGCGCCCGATCCATCCTTGCCCGCTGCGGTCATGACAGGGTTTCCACCTTGGTCCGGATCCGCTGCAGCAGCTGGTTCCACGACTTCACGAAGGATTCGGCGCCTTCCTCCTGCAATTGCGTGGCCAGCGCGTCCACGTCGATACCGGCGTCGGCGTAGCGCTTCAGGCGCGCTTCGGCGTCGCCGCCGTCCACCGCCATCGGCGCGCCCGCCTTGCCGTGGTCGGCGAAGGCTTCCAGCGTCTTCGCCGGCAGCGTGTCGATGGTGCCCGGCGCGGCAAGCGCGACGGCGTACAGCGTGTCTGGCGCCGCCGGATCCTTGGTGCTCGTGCTTGCCCACAAGAGGCGTTGCGGCCGCGCGCCGGCGGCCTCGAGCGCCTTCCAGCGCGGCGACGCCAGCAGCGCGCGGTATTCGCGATAGCACTGCATGCCCACGGCGATGCCGAGGCCGTTGCGTAGCGCTTCCGGCGCCGTCTTCGCGATCGCCTTGTCCCAGCGGCTCACGAACACCGATGCCACCGATTCGACCACCGGGTCGAGTCCTGCGGCGATGCGGCGCTCGATGCCGCGCAGGTAGGCTTCGGCCGCGGCCAGGTATTGCGCCGTCGAGAACAGCAAGGTCACGTTGATCGGCACGCCATGGAAGATCGATTCCTCGATCGCGCCGACGCCGGCGGGCGTGCCCGGGATCTTGACGAACAGGTTGCGGCAAGCGGCCTGGTCGTGGATCGCCTGCGCGGCCGCGACGCTGCCGGCGGTGTCGTCGGCCAGCAACGGCGACAGCTCCATCGACACCCAGCCGTCGACACCGCCGGTGGCGTCGTGCGCGGGTTCGAAGAGCTTCGCGGCGCGGCGCAGGTCCTCGAGCGCAAGCTCGACGAACAGCGCCTCGCCCGCCTTGCCGGCGCGCGCTTTCTCGCGGATGCCGGCGTCGTAGGCGTCGCTGCCGCCGATCGCCTCGTCGAAGATCGTCGGATTCGAGGTCAGTCCGGTCAGGCCGTAGTCGCCGATCCAGCGCGCGAGCGTGCCGTCGTCGAGGATCCGGCGGGTGATGTTGTCCAGCCAGAGGCTCTGGCCCATGGCGCGCAATGCAGCGAGGTTCGTGTTCATGTCGTCTTCCTGATCCTGAGTTCCGCCTGCGAGAGACCGGCGAGGTCTCCGATCCGGTCCAGTCGCAGGTCGGGGGAATGGGTGGCCGCGTCGGCATCGGCGTCGCTGGCATAGTGGCCCTGGCGCACGAACACCGTCGTGACGCGATCGCCGAGCACCGCCTTCGCCTGGTCAAGCAGCCGTGGCTTGTCGTCCACCAGCACGTAATGCGCGGCCGGCATGCGGCGTTCGACGCCGGCCAGTTCACGCGACTTGTGCAGCGTCACCAGCACGCGGCTGCCAACCGCTTCGGCCAGGCCCGAGCGCGCGATCTTGCGCGGCTGGAACACCATGTCGCCGTCCGACAGGATCGCCGTCGTCGCGAAGCCGCCGAGATGGCGCAGCGTCTCGTGCACTCGCGGGAACACGCGGTCGGCGAACGGGTAATCGAGGATGAAGCCCGACAGGTGCAGCAGGTCGGGATCGTCCTCGAACTCGCGCCGCAACAGTTGCAGCGGTGCCAGGTAGTCGGCGAAGCCGCGATCGTCGCGCAGCATCTCGTAGGCTTGCCGGTAGCGAACGCGGCCGTCTTCGCCGAGCGCGCGGAGCAATTCCTCGTCCAGGTCGGCCGAGAACGCATCGTTGTCCAGCAAGGTGTTGTCGACATCCAGCAACACGACGGTACCGGCCTCCGGCGGGCGCGCCTGCATCAGCATGGCGCGCTGCCCTCCTGCCCCGGGTCGTGCCAGGCATCGCCTTCGACCATCGTCCGCGCCGACGCCGGGCCCCAGCTGCCGGAATCGTAGGCTTCCACCGGCTCGGGCAGGTCGAGTACCGGATCGACCACGCGCCAGGCCTCTTCCACGGCCTCGTCGCGCGTGAACAACGCGCCGTCGCCGCGCAGCGCGTCGCCGAGCAGGCGCTCGTAGGGCGGCGCGTCGCTGCCGTGCTGGTGGCGCGCGACCAGTTCGACGTCCTCGCCGCGCATCGCTTCGCCGGCGAGCTTCACCCGCGCGCCCGCGGCGATGACGACTTCGGGACCGAGCCGGAAGCGGAAATAGTTGGCACGCGCCGCGGCGTCCTGCGCCGCGTCGCCATTGTCGAACAGCGCCAGCGGCGGCCGCTTCATTTCCACGCGGACTTCGGTCGCGGTCAGCGGCATGCGCTTGCCGGTGCGGATGTAGAACGGAACGCCCGCCCAGCGCCAGGTATCGATCTCCAGGCGCAGCGCCGCGTAGGTCTCGACGTTGGAATCGGCGGCGACGCCCGCTTCGTCGCGATAGCCGCGGAACTGCCCGCGCACCAGGTGCGCCGGATCCAGCGGGCGCATCGCCCGGAACACGCGCAGCTTCTCGGCGTGGATCGCGATCGCGCCGTCGCCGACCGGCGCATCCATCGCGAGCAGCGCCACGACCTGCAGCAGGTGGTTCTGGACCACGTCGCGGATCGCGCCGACGTCGTCGTAGAAGGCGCCGCGCCCCTGCACGCCGAACGATTCGGCCATGGTGACCTGGACGTTGTCGACGTAGTTGCGGTTCCAGACCGGGTCGAGGAAGGCATTGGCGAAGCGGAAGTACAGCAGGTTGCGCACCGCTTCCTTGCCCAGGAAATGGTCGATGCGGAACACCGAGGATTCGGGGAAGACCTGGTGCAGCGTCGCGTTGAGCGCGCGCGCCGAGGCCAGGTCGCGGCCGAAGGGCTTCTCCACCACCACGCGCGCATCGGTCGCGCAGCCGGATGCGCCGAGCGCGCCGACGACCACCGGGAACAGCGACGGCGGAATCGCCAGGTAATGCAGCGGCCGCTTCGAACCGACCGCATCGAGCTCGGCGCGCAGGCGCCGGAACGTGTCCGGATCCTTGTAGTCGCCGTCGAGGTAGTGGAGGCGCGGCGCCAGGCGCGCGAACGCCGCTTCGTCGATGGCATTGCCGCCGGCCGACAGGAGCGCCTTGCGAACGTGATCGCGCAGCCCATCCGCGTCCCATCCCGCACGGGCGACGCCGATGACCGGGATATCCAGCTCCCCGTCGCGGGCCAGCGCCAGCAGTGCCGGGTAGATCTTCTTGTGCGCGAGGTCGCCGGTGGCCCCGAAGAAGACCAGTGCGTCGGATTGGCTGGGCCCTGCGCTCAACTTGGCTTCCCTGTGGTCGATGACCACGTATTCATATCAGATCGCAGGTCAAGGCGCGGTCGTCGCAACGCGGAAGGGCCGCGATGCGGCCCTTCCGGAGCTTGCTCGCCGGGTCCCGGCGGCGCACGTGGCACCGCCGGACGCCGGTTGGGCCCGAAGGCTCAGTTCTGGACCGGGACGATCGTGATTTCCACGCGGCGGTTCTGGGCCCGGCCGGCTTCGGTGTCGTTGCTGGCCACCGGACGGGTCTCGCCCGCGCCGGTCACGATCATGCGCTGCATGCCGACGCCGCGGCTCGACAGGTAGCCGGCGACGGAATTGGCACGGTCCACCGACAGCTTCTGGTTATAGGCGTCCGAACCGACGCTGTCGGTATGGCCGGCGACCTCGATCACGGTCTGGTTGTACTCGTTGAGCGTCTGCGCGACGTTGTTGAGCACCGGCTGGAACTGCGGCTGCAGGTTCGCGCTGTCGAAGGCGAACGTGATGTTGCCCGGCATGTTGAGCGTGATGTTGTCGCCCTGGCGGACGACGTCCACGCCGCTGCCCGCGAGATCCCGGCGCAGCGCCGCTTCCTGGCGATCCTGGTAGGCGCCGACGGCGCCACCGGCGAGCGCGCCCACGCCGGCGCCGACCATCGCACGCTGGCGGCGTTCGACCGCGTCGCCACCGCTGAGCAGGCCGGCAACCGCGCCGAGGCCAGCGCCGATCAGGGCGCCGCGCTTGGTCTTGTTCGGGTCGTTGGGGTCGTTGGTCTGGCCAGTGTAGGTGGCGCAGCTGGCCAGCAGCGTGGCCGCAAGCATGGCGCAGACGGCAGAGGCGAAGGACTTCTTCATGGATGGATCTCCTGGGCGGGGGGCGGTCCTTGCCGGACCTGAATGCGCGACCAAGTTACCCGCAGCACCGTGGCCGTCGGGTGACGGCGTCGGACGACGTTTAGCCGCCAGTCGGCATCCCGCCGGTCGCATCCATGCCGGCAGCGGCGGCCCGTACGTAGCGGCGCGGGATGCGCAGGTTGAACCCGGTCAGGATCTCGTAAGGGATCGTGCCCGCCGTCGCCGCCACGTCCTCTACCCGGATCGCCTCGTCGCCCTGCCGCCCGACCAGGACGACTTCGTCCTCGTTGAACGCGGTCCCGCCCCCGATGTCGACCATGAACTGGTCCATGCACACGCGACCGACCATCGGATAGCGCGCGCCTCGCACGAGCACTTCGCCGCGCGAGGACAGCGCGCGCGGCCAGCCATCGCCGTAACCGATCGGCACGGTCACCACGCGCGTGTCGCGCGGCGGCGCCCAGGTCGCGCCGTAGCTCACCGGGTGGCCGGCCTTCACCACCTTGAAGTACACGACCTGCGACAGCAGCGACAGCGCCGGGCGCAAGGCGAGCGTCGCGCGCGATGCAGGATCGGGCAACACGCCGTAGACCACGATCCCGGGCCGTACCATGTCCAGCCAGGTCTCGGGGAAGTGCAGCACGCCGCCGGAGTTGGCGAGGTGCCGCAGCGGCATCGGCGCACCGAGGCGCTCGAAATGCGCGCAGGCGTCGGCGAAGCGTTCCACCTGCAGCGCGGTCATCGGCGACGACGGATCGTCGGCACAGGCCAGGTGCGAATAGACGCCCTTGATCGTGCACCAGCGCGACGCCACCGCCGCTTCGATGAAGGGCCCGGCGGAATAGCTGTGGACGCCGATGCGCTCCATGCCGGTGTCGATCTTGAGGTGCACGACCGCCTTGCGGCCCGCGGCTTCCGCGGCCGCTTCGACCTGGCGCAGCTTGTCGAGGGAGGACACCGTCGCCTCGAGGTCGTGCGCGATGAACTGCCCGGCCTGCGGCCCGAAGATCCCGCCCATCACCAGGATCGGGATGCGCACACCGGCCTGGCGCAGCGCGATGCCTTCCTCGAGGAAGGCGACGCCGAGCTGGGCCACGCCCAGCGCTTCGAGATGCTTCGCCACGGGCACTAGGCCGTGGCCGTACGCGTTCGCCTTGACCACCGCCATCACCGGGACGCCGGTGTGCTGGCCGATCGCTTCGAGGTTGCCTGCGATCGCGTCGAGGTCGACCACGATCCGGGTCGGGCGTCCGCTGTCGATCGCTGCGTGGTCCATCAGCGCATTGTCACTCGAAGCTGCCGACGGAGTCGTGGGCCAGGTTGTCGAAGCGGGTGTATTCGCCGAAGAACTTGAGCTTCAGCGAACCGGTCGGGCCGTTTCGCTGCTTGCCGATGATGATCTCGGCCAGGCCCTTGTCCGGCGAATTCTCCTTGTTGTAGTAGTCGTCGCGGTAGATGAACACGATCACGTCGGCGTCCTGCTCGATCGCGCCGGACTCGCGCAGGTCGGCCATCATCGGGCGCTTGTCGGTGCGCGTTTCCAGCGAGCGGTTGAGCTGCGACAGCGCGATCACCGGGACGTTCAGTTCCTTCGCCAGGCCCTTGAGGGAGCGCGAGATCTCGGAGATCTCGGTGGCGCGGTTCTCGCTGTTGCCCGGGACTGCCATGAGCTGGAGGTAATCGATCACGATCAGCCCCAGGCCGTGTTCCTTCTTGATCCGGCGCGCCTTGGAACGCAGCTTCTCCGGCGACAGCGCGGGCTCGTCGTCGATGAAGATCTTCGCTTCGCGCAGCAGGCGGATCGCGCTGGTCACGCGACTCCAGTCCTCGTCCTCGAGCTGGCCGGTGCGCAGGCGCGTCGCATTGATGCGGCCGACCGACGAGATCAGGCGCAACGCGAGCTGGCTCGCCGACATTTCCATCGAGAAGATCGCGACGGGCTGCTTCGACTTCATCGCCGCGTACTCGGCCATGTTCAGCGCGAGCGTCGTGTTGTGCACGCAGACGTCGTTGGCGATGAAATTGTGGGTCGCCGGCACCGTCAGGTCGTAGACCTGCTTGTCGCCGGCGTAGGCGATCGATTCGATCCTGTCCCACACCACGTCGCTCGAGGCCAGCGCGGCCAGTCGCGGCTCGCCAAGCACCATCGCGATGCGCGCCAGGCGCGCGCGCGGGATCGCGCGCTTGCCGACATGGCTGTTGGAATCGTCGTAGCCACTGCGGCGCGCGAGCTCGGCCCAGGACATGTCGCCCTTCGCGGCCTCGACCAGCTTCCACGCCTCGACCGGCACATGGTCCACGTTGCCGCGTTCGCTTCCCTCGCGGATCGCCGAGGCGACCGCATCGACGGCGGCCTGCTTGCCGTGGATGCCGATCTCGTCGACGAACGTCCGCAGCGACGCCACCGCCGTGATGTCCAGTTGCCAGGAGCAGCGCCGGCCATCGCGGTACTTGACCCAGCGCTGTCGCAGTTTGGCGAGGATGCCGAAGCGCAACAGCAAGTGCTGCACCTGGCGCGCCAGCCGCTCCGACACGCTTGCGTAGCCCACCTGTGCCTGGCCACTCGCCAGCACCGTGGCCCAGCCGTCGGTGGCGAACAGGCGATTGAGGAACAGGGCGAGTTGCGCGCGCGGCAGGCGGAACACCGCCGCCGGCACATGCTTGCCGTGCGCGCCCTGGCCCATCAGGCCCTGCTCCGACAACCAGCGCGTGAGCGGATTGGGCAGGTTGCGGCGGGCATCCTCGATCCGGCCGCCGAGATCGTCAGGGACGACTTCCAGCACCTCGCACAGGCGCTCGAACATCACGGGCGACGGCGCGGTCACGCCGCGACGCCAATGCGTCACCGTGGCCGGGCTGACGCCCAGTGCCGAAGCCACCGCAGCGGCGTCGCCGCGGCCAAGGCGGGCATCGAGCCGCTGGGCGAAGGCATCGCGATGACGGGCGACGACTGTCGCGTCGCTGGCCATGCGCCATGACGGCGCAAATCCCGGGCGCGCCTCCGCACCGCGGGCCACGACACCACCGAATTCGGCGATGGCCGCGAGGAAGTCGCCGGAAATTTCCGGGTTCGCGTTGGTGAAACGCGGCACCGTGCCGGTCAGCCCGCCATCGCCGATCAGGTAGGCCAGCAGCCTGACATCGCAATCGCGCATGGCGTCGTTGCCGAACACCGGCAATGCCCGCGGGACGGCCACGTAGTCCCCCACGGAGAGCTGGTGCAGCGGTTTCCAGCCGTCGAGGGTCAGGAAGGGATGCGGCGCGGTCGTTTCCACCCGGCGCCCGAGCCGCGTCGTGACCTCGAACGTCGGCTTGATGCCGTCGTCCACGAAGTCGGAAGGCCGGGCCCGCGCGAGGCGATAGTCGTCGTCCAGCGTGCCGAGGCTGCCCCGCCCGGCCTTGCAGATCGCTTCGATGGTCGTGATCGAACCGTCGTCCTGCACGATCTCCGCATCGGCGCTGAGGCATTTGCCCATGGACGGGCGCGCGGCGAGGATCAGCAGGTCGGTCGGCTGCAGGCCGGCCGTCATCTCGTCGAACTCGGTGTAGCCGGTGGGCAGGCCGGTGACGCTGCCGCCGCTCTCGAAGCGCTTCTGCAGCACGTCGAAGGCCTCGGCCAGCGCGGTGTGCACCGGCACGAAGTCCATGCGGCCCTTGGCGCTGTGTTCGGCGATCGCCAGCACGCTGGATTCGGCCGCATCCAGGATCTCGCTGGTGTCGCGGCCCTCGGGCTGGAAGCCGTCGTTGACGATGCCCGTGCCGACTTCGATCAGCTGCCGCAACACCGCCTTGTCGCGCACGATCTCGGCATAGGCCGTGATGTTGGCCGCCGACGGGGTGGTCGTGGCGAGCTCGACGAGATAGGCGCCGCCGGCGACCTGCTCGACCTGGCCCATCGACTCGAACCACTCGCCGAGCGTGACCGCGTCGTACGGGCGGCCCTTCTCGGCCAGCTCGCGGATCGCGCGGTAGATCAGCTGGTGGTCGCGGCGATAGAAATCGCTGTCGGCGAGGATGTCGGCGACGCGGTCGTAGGCATCCGGTGCGAGCATCAGCCCGCCGAGCACCGCCTGCTCCGCTTCCACGGACTGCGGCGGGATCCGCAGTTGCTCGACCCGCTGGTCGGCGCGCCCGGCGTCGCGCCCATGGAAAGCGTGCGAAGCATCGGCACGGAAACCCTGGCGTGCGCTCATCAGTGTGGTGACTCCCCCGGTGGGGCCGTCTGCGCGACCCTCGTGCTGCGATTGGTGCTGCGCGTCGAACTGTTGCAGCCTGGTAGCCATCGTAGTCGCCTCGCAACCCGGGGTGTTGCAGACAAGTCGTTGGACATGCTGTGCATAACTCTGGGCGGCGCCGGTCTCACCAGCCGCGACGCAAAAGAAAACGGGCGCCCGGAGGCGCCCGCTTCTTCATCGTCGATGGACGACGCTATCTTGTGGCGATCAGGCGGCTTCGCCGGCGACCACGACCTTGACGGTCGTCTCGACGTCGGCGTGCAGGTGCACGATGACCTCGGTTTCGCCGACGTTGCGGATCGCGCCCTCGCCCATCACGACTTCGGACTTGCCAACCGGCGTGCCGAGCCTGGTCAGGGCCTCGGCGATCTCGCGCGGGCCGACCGAGCCGTACAGCTTGCCCTCGCTCGACGCGTTGGCGTAGATCGTGACCGTCGCGCCCTCGAGCTTGGCCTTGCGCGACTCGGCGTCGCCGAGCGACGCCTGGGCCTTGGCCTCGTACTCGGCGCGACGCGCCTCGAAATCGGCGAGGTTGGCGGCGGTGGCCGGCACGGCCTTGCCCTGCGGCACCAGGAAGTTGCGGCCGTAGCCCGGCTTGACGCTGACCTTGTCGCCCAGGCCGCCGAGGTTGGTCACTTTCTGAAGAAGGATCAGTTCCATTGCATTGCTCCGTTCGTTAGCGACGCGTGGCGCCGCAACATGTGCTGTCCGAATTGATTGGCTGCGAGCGCTCGCTTCGCGAGAGCGAAGCTGCCGCTCACTGCCCTTACGGGTTGTGGTTGTCCGTGTACGGGATCAGGGCCAGGAAACGCGCGCGCTTGACCGCGGTCGCCAGCTGGCGCTGGTACTTGGACTTGGTGCCGGTGATGCGGCTCGGCACGATCTTGCCGGTCTCGGTCAGGTTCTGGCGCAGGGTGTTGAGATCCTTGTAATCGATCTCCTTGACGCCCTCGGCGGTGAACTTGCAGAACTTGCGGCGGCGGAAAAACTTGGACATGGGATTGCTCCTAAAAGGCGTGATCAGGCGGCTTCGGCGGTGTCGTTGGCGATGTCGGCAGTGCCGATCGCGCCTTCGTCTTCGTCACGGCGGCGACGCTCGCCACGCTCGGGCTTGTCGCCCTTCTCGTCCTTGTTCTTCATGATCAGCGACTGCTCGGTCACCGGCTCGTCGCGGCGGACGACCAGGTGGCGCAGGATCGCGTCGTTGAAGCGGAACGCATCGACCAGCTCGTTCAGGGCTTCCTGGCCGGCTTCGACGTTGAACAGCACGTAGTGGGCCTTGACCAGGTTCTCGATCGGATAGGCCAGCTGGCGGCGGCCCCAGTCCTCGAGGCGGTGGATCTTGCCGTTGCCGCCCTCGATGAGCGACTTGTAGCGCTCGATCATCGCCGGCACCTGCTCGCTCTGGTCCGGATGGACCAGGAACACGATTTCGTAATGACGCATTGCGTTTTTCCTCGTGGATGTCGGCCCCGCGCTGCCGCGGAAGGCGGGTGCGGGGCCTGGCAGCCCCCCGTCGGCCGGGACGGTCGCGGTGGGGCAAGGTCTCCCCGGAGGCGGGGAGCCGGCAATTATGGCTGAATCAAGGGCTTGCAGGCAACTGGGCGGCCCTGCGGGCGGAGACCGGCCGAGGGCGGCCCTACGCGGCGCGGTCGGCGTCGGTCGTGAACGACTCGCCGCAGCCGCATTCGGCCGCCACGTTGGGGTTCTCGAACACGAACTGCTCGTTCAGGCCCGCCTTCAGGAAGTCGATCCGGGTCCCGTCCACCAGCGCCAGGCTGTCGGCGTCCACGTAGATCCGGACCCCCTCCTGCTCGAACACGGTGTCGTCCCCGCCCGCGGACCGGGCCAACTCCGCCAGGTAACCCCAGCCCGAGCAGCCGGTGCGGCGCACGCCGAAGCGCAGGCCGAGCGCCTGCGGATCGGCGGCGAGATAGCCGCGGATGCGGTCGAGCGCCGCGGGGGCGAGGGAGATGGCCATGGCCGCGATTATAGGTCGGCGATCCGCTCGCGGCTCACGCCGCCGCTACCGTCACGCTAAACTCCGGGGTTCACGTTAGAGGACGGTTCACAGGGCATGACAACGGTCAGCGTCGAACATGCGCTCGCGGGCAAGCTGCCCGTCGGCGGCGAAGTCACGGTCCGCGGCTGGGTCCGCACCCGGCGCGACTCCAAGGCCGGGCTGAGCTTCGTCAACGTGAGCGACGGCTCCTGCTTCGCGCCGATCCAGGTCGTCGCCCCGGCGTCGCTGTCGAATTACGAGACGGAAGTGAAGCGGCTGACCGCCGGCTGCGCCGTCGTGTGCACCGGCACGCTCGCGCAGTCGCAGGGCCAGGGCCAGGCCTTCGAAATCCAGGCCGAGCGCATCGAGGTCGTCGGCTGGGTCGACGATCCGGAAACCTACCCGATCCAGCCGAAGGCGCACTCGCTCGAATTCCTGCGCGAAGTCGCGCACCTGCGCCCGCGCACCAACCTGTTCGGCGCGGTGACGCGCATCCGCGACTGCCTGGCCAAGGCCGTGCACCGCTATTTCCACGAGCAGGGCTATTTCTGGATCTCGACGCCGATCATCACCACGTCCGACGCCGAGGGCGCCGGGCAGATGTTCCGCGTGTCGACGCTGGACGCGGCCAACCTGCCGCGCAACGACAAGGGCGAGGTCGACTTCAGCCGCGATTTCTTCGGCAAGGAAACCTTCCTCACCGTGTCGGGCCAGCTCAACGTCGAGGCCTACTGCCTGGCGATGAGCAAGGTCTACACCTTCGGCCCGACGTTCCGCGCGGAAAACTCCAACACCACGCGCCACCTGGCCGAGTTCTGGATGGTGGAGCCGGAGATCGCGTTCGCCGATCTCGCGGAAGATGCGCGCGTCGCCGAGGAATTCCTCAAGTACCTGTTCCGCGCGGTGCTGCGCGAGCGCGGCGACGACATGGCGTTCATCGCCGAGCGCGTGCAGAAGGACGCGATCACGCGCCTGGAAGCCTTCGTCAATGCGCCGTTCGAGCGCATCAGCTACACCGACGCGGTGTCGCTGCTGCAGAAGTCGGGGCAGAAGTTCGACTTCCCGGTGGAATGGGGCCTGGACCTGCAGACCGAGCACGAGCGATGGCTCACCGAGGTGCACGTCGGCCGGCCCGTGGTCGTGACCGACTACCCGGAGCACATCAAGGCGTTCTACATGCGCCTGAACGACGACGGCAAGACCGTCGCGGCGATGGACGTGCTGGCGCCGGGCATCGGCGAGATCATCGGCGGCTCGCAGCGCGAGGAGCGGCTGGACGTGCTCGACGCGCGCATGGCGCAGTTCGGCCTCGACGCGGCGCACTACGGCTGGTACCGCGACTTCCGCCGCTACGGCACGGTGCCGCACGCGGGCTTCGGCCTGGGCTTCGAGCGGCTCGTGGTCTACACCTGCGGCCTGTCCAACATCCGCGACGCGATCCCCTACCCGCGTGCGCCGGGCACCGCCGAGTACTGACGTGAGCGTCGACGTCGTCCTGTTCCTCGCGCTGCTGTTCGTCGCGACCGCCATCGCCGGCGCGACCGCGTTCGTGATCTTCTGGCCGCTGACGCTGGTCCACATCCGCGACCGCCACCCGGCCATCGGCAAGCTGCTGGGCGAAGGCGCGTTCCTGCGGCCCGCGGCGTTGTGGTGGCTGCTGCGCGGCGGCTATCGCGCCACGCCCGACCGTTCGCTGAGCGGCCTGGCGACGCCGGCGCGCATCTCGCTGGCGGTGATCCTGATGGGCCTCGCGCTCGCGGGGCTGCTGTGGCTGTGGTCGCTGGTGATCGCGTGAACGAAGACGGGCTGGGCGACGACACCCTGGGCGACGGCGCGTCGCATGCGGCCGGGCAATGGTGGCTCGCGACGCTTGGCCGCAACATCGTCTGGGCGCGATTGCGCGTGCGCGAAGCCGGCACCGCCGAGGTCTTCGACGCCGACGGCAACACCCTCGCCTACGACAGCGAGGACACCGCGCGCGCCGCGCTGCTCGATGCCGAATTCGTGGAATACGAAGGTCTCGATGCCGAGGACGCGCTGGAGCGCGGCTTCGACCTCGCCGAAGTGCAGCCGCCGCGCGCCGACAGCGACGACGCCTTGCGCGCGATGATGTTCCAGGACCTCGGCGCACGTGCTTGAAGATGGGATCCGATCCATGAACTGCGAGCGTCTGCGCGTGCATCGCCGCTGGACGCACCTCCTCGCCCTTGCCGCGTTCGCGTTGTCCGGCAACCTTGCCGCCGCGCCGCAGGCGAAGAGCGGCGATGATGCCGACATCCAACGCTTCCTTGCCGTCAGTCAAAGGTGGAACAAGGATCCGGATACGTTCCCGGCCTATGTCGAAGCCAAGGCGTTCCCGCGGGAAGCCGGCGCGTCCTACACCGGGCAGATCGTCGCCATGTTGGCCTCGGAACTGGGGATGTACGACACGGCGATCGCCGAATGGCCGCTCGGCACCGGCCAGATCCGGTCCGCCACGTCGCCGCCGCCGGCCAGCGACGCGCAGGTCGCCGATGCCGCGGAAACGATCGCGCGCCTCGCCCGCGGGCACCGCGTCGTGATCGTCAATGAAGCCCACCATGTCGGCCAGACCCGCGCGATCTTCCTCGACCTGCTGCCGAAGCTGCGGCAGCAGGGCTTCGACTGGTATTGCGCCGAAACATTCGACGCAAGCGACGTCCCTCGCCTGCGGCAACAGGGTTACCCGGTACGCAAGACCGGCGTGTATACCCGTGAACCCTTGTTCGGCGAGGTGGTGCGCAGCGCGTCCAGGCTCGGATATTCACCGTGCGCCTACGAATTCGAGGGCACCGGCGGCCAGCAGGCGCGGGAGACCGGCCAGGCCGAAAACCTGGCGAAGCTGCTGCGCGAGCATCCCGATGCGCGCGTCCTGGTCCATGCCGGCTACGGGCATGCGCGCGAAGACATCACGGTCGCCGATGCCAAGCCGATGGCCGCGGAACTGACGCGCCTGACCGGCATCGACCCGCTGACCGTCGACCAGACGACCTTCGGCGCCGTCGCCACGCAGCCACTCGAATACCCCGCCTATCGAGCCTTGCTTGCCCGGCTCGGTGGCGCCACCCGCGCCAGCGTGTTCCTTGACGGCGCGGGAAGCCCCTGGAGCCTGGAACCCGCGGCGTACGACATCAGCGTGATCCTCCCTGCTCCACCCGCGTCCCACGGCCGCGCCGGCTGGCTTTGGCAGATCGAAGGCAAGCAGGTGGTCGCGAGCTTCGACGCCGATTGCACGGGTCATTACCCCTGTGCCATCGAAGCGCGGCACGCGGGCGAAAGCGATGACGCGGTTCCGGCCGACATCGTCGTGCGGGAAGCTGCAGACGCCCCCGCGCCGGCACTCGCCCTGTTTCCCGGCGCCTACGTGCTCCGGGTCGTCGCGCCTGACGGACAACGACTGCGTGATGCGGTGCTGGACGTCGCTGTCCCGGACGGCGAAGGCCCGGCGCAGGTTCCGCCGGCAACGAACACAGGAGGCGAAACCCATGGATCTTGACCTGGCCGGGCGGCACGCGCTGGTCTGCGGCGCTTCCGAAGGCATCGGCCGCGCGGCCGCGCACGAACTGGCGCTGCTCGGCGCCGATGTCACCGTGCTCGCGCGCCGCGCCGAAGTGCTGGAACAGGTCGCGGCGGAACTGCCGCGGCGCGATGGCCAGCAGCATGGCTTCATCGCCGCGGACGTCACGCGCACCGACGCATTGAAGGCGCAGGCCGAGGCGCTAGCGGCCGGTCGTCCGGTCCACATCCTGGTCAACAACACCGCGGGCCCGCCTGGTGGTCCCGCCTATTCGGCCGCCGAGGACGCGTACCTCGACGCATTCCGCCGCCACCTGCTCGCCAACCAGGTGCTGGTGCAGGCGCTGCTGCCGGGCATGCGCGCCGCCCATTGGGGCCGCGTCGTCAACGTGGTCTCCACGTCCGTGCGCGAACCGATCCCGAACCTCGGCGTCTCCAACACCATCCGCGGCGCCGTCGCGGGCTGGGCCAAGACCCTGTCGCGCGAACTGGCGCCGTTCGGCATCACCGTGAACAACGTGCTGCCCGGCTACACCGAGACCGGTCGTATCGACCAGATCGTGCGCGACCGCGTCGCGGCGACGGGGCAAAGCGCCGAGGCGATCCTGGACGGGATGCGCAGGAACGTGCCCGCGGGACGCTTCGCGGCGCCGTCGGAAATCGGCGGCGTGATCGCCTTCCTTGCTTCGCCGGCGGCGGGCTACGTCAACGGCACCAGCCTCGCCGTCGACGGCGGGCGCATGCAGTCGATCTGACGCCTCCGCGGCCCCGCTGCGTTAAGCTTCGCGCATGCCAGCCGTAACGCTGCGACTTCCCCACTGGATCGACGGACAGGCGCGCGAGCCTGCCGGCGGGCGCTGGGTCGACGTGTTCGATCCGGCCACGGGACAGGTCTTCGCCGAAGTCGCCCGCGGCGACGCAGCCGATGTCGAAGCCGCGGTCGCCGCCGCGACGCGTGCCGCGCCCGGCTGGGCCGCGCTGCCGGCAAGCGAGCGCGCGGAGTGGCTCGAGCGCCTGGCCACCGCGGTCGAAACACGGCTCGACGACTTCGCCCACGCCGAGGCGCGCGACGGCGGCAAGCCATTGAAGCTGGCGCGCGACATCGAGATTCCCCGCGCGATCAGCAACCTCCGCTTCTTCGCCCATGCCGCGACCCAGTTCGGCAGCGAATCGCACCACGGCCAGGCCGGGCTCAATTACACGCTGCGCCAGCCGCTGGGCGCGGTCGCGACGATCTCGCCGTGGAACCTGCCGCTGTACCTGTTCACCTGGAAGATCGCGCCGGCGCTCGCCGCTGGCAACACGGTCGTCGCGAAGCCGTCGGAAGTGACGCCGCACACCGCGACCTTGCTGGGCGAACTCGCCGCGCAGATCGGCTTCCCCGCCGGCGTGCTCAACATCGTGCACGGACTTGGCCCGGAGACCGGCGAAGCCATGGTCGTGCATCCGGCGCTGAAGGCGATCTCGTTCACCGGCAGCACCGCCGTCGGCCGGCGCATCGCCGGCATCGCGGCGCCGCTGCTGAAGAAGGTATCGCTGGAACTCGGCGGCAAGAACCCCACGCTCGTGTTCGCCGACAGCGACTGGCGCGCGAACCTGCCGGTACTGGTGCGTTCGGCGTTCCAGAATTCCGGGCAGATCTGCCTGTGCGGTTCGCGCATCCTCGTCGAGCGCGCGATCTACAACGAATTCCGCGATGCGTTCGTGGGGGCTGCGCTGGCGCTGCGCCCCGGCGATCCGATGGATCCCGACGCGAACCTCGGCCCGCTCGTCTCGCAGGCGCATTTCGACAAGGTCATGGCCGCGATCGCACGCGCCCGCGGCGAAGGCGGCACGGTCCTGTGCGGCGGTGACGCCGTGCAGCGGCCGGGCTGGTTCATCGCGCCGACGGTGATCGAAGGCCTCGGTCCCGATTGCGCGACCAACCGCGACGAGATCTTCGGGCCGGTCGCCACGCTGCAGGCCTTCGACGACGAGGCGCAGGCGCTCGCGCTCGCCAACGCGGGCGCCTACGGGCTCGCGGCGTCGATCTGGACGCGCGACCTCGATCGCGCGCATCGGCTCGCGGCGCAAGTGCGCGCCGGCATCGTGTGGATCAACACCTGGCTCATGCGCGACCTGCGCACGCCGTTCGGCGGCATGGGCCAGTCCGGCCTCGGGCGCGAAGGCGGTGCCGAGGCCATGCGCTTCTTCACAGAGCCGAGGAACGTATGCATCGCGCTGCACGCCTAGGCGCGGTGCTCGCCGCTGGCGGCCTGCTGGTCGCGGTCGCCGCGCTGTGCACGGTCGCCGCGGCACCGGAAGACGCGCAGCTGTCGACACGGATCGCGACCTTCTTCAGCCGCCTGAACGCACAACCCGACAATTACGCGCGCTTGCGCTACACGAGCCTCCGCCGGGGCAACGCCGACCCGCAGCTGCGCCAGGTCGTGGACCAGGTCCTGGTGACGGAATGGTCGATGTTCGGCCGCATCGGCGAGGCCGAAGCGGCCTTCAACGTGTCGCAGAAGGCGTTGCCCACGGCGGCGCCCTTGCCGGTCCCCGCGGACTGGAATGCGGTGCCTGCGGTGGACTACATCGCCGGCGCGGCATCGGGGCGACGCATCGTGGTGGTGAACGAAGCGCACCATCGGCCGCAGACACGACTGCTCACGCTCGCGCTGCTGCCGAAGCTGCGGGCGCTCGGCTTCGACCACTTCGCGGTGGAGGGGCTCGACGCCGCGGACACGGGACTTGCCGCGCGCGGCTATCCCACCGAAAAGTCGGGGTACTACACCCAGGAGCCGCTGTACGGCGAGATCGTGCGCGAGGCGCTGCGCCTGGGCTTCGTGGTGCATGCCTACGAACCGCAGGACGCCGGCCTGATGGCGCCGCAGGACCGCGAAACGGCCCAGGCCCAGGCCCTGCGGGCGATCCTGGAGAAGGATCCGCACGCACGCCTGTTCGTGCATGCCGGCTACGCGCATGCGGACAAGGCTCCGGGTCGCCTGCCCGGGAACGCCCGGCCGATGGCCGCGGAACTCGCGCGCCTCACCGGGATCGAGCCGTACACCGTCGACCAGACCATGCTCGGCTCCGGCGACATGTCGGATGCCGCGTCGCCCTATCGCCACGTGGCCGAAGCATTCCCGGTCGCGGAGGCCAGCGTGCTGGTTCCGCGCCAGGGAGGGTCGGCGTGGTCCTTCCGACCCGAGTACCACGACCTCACCGTGTTGCTGCCGCGTCCGGATCCGTCGGAGATGCGCCCCGCCTGGCTTTCGCGGGACGGCCTCCGGCGCTCGCTCAGGATCAAGGCCGCGGCGTGCAACGGCAGCTTCCCCTGCCTGTTCGAAGCCTTCCACGCCTCCGAGGGCGACGACGCCATCCCCGCCGACCAGTTCGTGCTCCTGGGGACGCCCGACGCGCGATGGCCGCTCTTCCTGGCGCCGGGGCGCTATCGGCTGAGGGTGCGCGGCGAGGACGGCACGCTGCTGTCGGTGCGGCCGCTCGAGATCACGGATACGCCCGCCGTGCAGGAAATGCCCGGCGACGCGACGCGCATGCCCTCGCTGCGACCGCCTCCCCCCAACGAAACGATGTCCACACGCCAGCCATGATGACGAAACTCCGCGAACTGCTCCGCAACAACCGCGACTGGGCCGATGCCATGGTCCGCGACGACCCCGAGTTCTTCGAGCGGCTGTCGCGCCAGCAGGCGCCGAAGTTCCTCTGGATCGGCTGCTCCGACTCGCGCGTTCCCGCGAACCAGATCATGGGCCTGGCGCCCGGCGAGGTCTTCGTCCACCGCAACATCGCCAACGTGATGGTGCACACCGACCTCAACTGCATGTCGGTGATCCAGTTCGCGGTCGACGTGCTCGAGATCGAGCACATCATCGTGGTCGGCCACTACGGCTGCGGCGGCGTCGGCGCGGCGCTGCACGGCACCCGGGTCGGCCTCGCGGACAACTGGATCCGACACGTCGGCGACGTCGCGCAGAAGCATGCGGCGCTGATGGAGGGCGTCGCCGAGGCCGGGCGCCACGACGCGCTGTGCGAACTCAACGCGATCGAGCAGGCCGAGAACGTCTGCCTCACCACCGTGGTGCGCGATGCCTGGGCGCGCGGGCAGAAACTCGCGGTGCACGGCTGGGTGTACAGCCTGCAGGACGGGCGCGTGCGCGAACTGGGCATGGACGTCGATTCGCCCGAAGCGCTGGATCTCTCCTACCGCAAGGCGCTCGACGGCGTGCGGGCGCGGCGGGGAGCGCCGGCGTGAGCCTTGCGGCGACCGGCATCCACGCGGCCGCCGCGCCGAGGGCCGTCGGCAACTATCCGCATGCGCGCCGCGTCGGCGACCTGCTGTTCCTGTCGGGCATCGGCCCGCGCGATCCGTCGACGAATGCGATCCCGGGCAACGAGTCGTTCGCCGACGGCCGCGTGCGCGCCTACGACATCCGCGCCCAGGCACGCGCCGTGCTCGCCAACGTCCGCTCTGTGCTGGAAGCCAGCGGCGCCCGGTGGGAGGACCTGGTCGACGTGACGGTGTTCCTCACCGACATGGCGCGCGACTTCCAGGCCTGGAACGAAGTCTGGGCCGAACATTTTCCCGACCCGGCGCGTGCGCCGTGCCGCACCACGGTGGGCATCACCGCGTTGCCCACGCCGATCGCGATCGAGCTGAAGTGCATCGCCGCCGTCGCCGGCACCGGCGCCGGGCGTGCCGCCGCCGACTGAAGGAACCGCCATGCCCCTGCCCGCCCCGCTCAACCTGCAAGCCTGGATCGACGAGCATCGCCACCTGCTCAAGCCGCCGGTCGGCAACAAGTGCGTCTACGCCGGCGACTTCATCGTGATGGTCGTGGGCGGCCCGAACCAGCGCACCGACTACCACTGGGACGAAGGCCCGGAATGGTTCTACCAGCTGGAAGGCGAGATGGTGCTGCGCATCCAGGAAGAGGGCGCGGCACGCGACATCCCGATCCGCGCCGGCGAAACCTTCCTGCTGCCGCCGCGCACGCCGCACTCGCCGCAGCGCATGCCCGATTCGATCGGCCTAGTGATCGAACGCAGGCGCCTGCCGCACGAGGACGACGGCCTGCAGTGGTACTGCGAGAACTGCAACGCCAAGGTGTACGAGGAATACTTCCACCTGCACGACATCGAGCAGGATTTCCCGCCGGTGTTCGACCGCTTCTATTCCTCGGTCGAGCATCGCACCTGCAAGGCCTGCGGGTACCTGAATCCCGCGCCCGCGCGGTACACGATGCCGGACACCTGAAGCGGGGGCGCGGGTGCTGCACTCGCCGACGCTGCGCTCCCTGGTCGCAATGAAGCCGCGCGACGTGCCGGTGCGCGTCGCGGTCCGCAACACCCTCGCGATCGTCGTCCCGCTGGTCGCGGGCCTCGCCACGGGTCACGAAGCCGCGGGCCTTGCCGTCTCCACCGGCGCGCTCAACACCATGTTCACCGACCAGCCGGGGCCTTACCGGCTGCGGCTGCAGCGCATGCTGCTGGCGGCGCTCGCGGCAGGACTGGCGGCGTTGATCGGCATCCTCGTCGGCGACAGCCTGTGGCCGCTGGCCGTCGCCGCGTTCGCGGTCGCGTTCGCCGGCGGCATGCTGGTCGCGCTGGGGCCGATGGCCGGGCGCGTCGGGCTGACCAGCATGATCGTGCTGGTGATCACCGCATCGATGGAGATCCCGCGCGAGCAGGCCGGCGGCGTCGCGGCGCTGATCTTCGCGGGGGGCGCGCTGCAGGCGCTGTTCGCGATCATGGCCTGGCCGCTGCAGCGCTACCGCCCGGAACGCTTCGCGCTAGCGGACGTGCTCGCGCAGCTCGCGGCGACGGCGCGGACGCGGCCGGATGCCGCGCAGCAGCCCGCCGTGTCGCTCGCCGCCATGGAGGCGCTGGTGTTGCTGCACGGCGAATATCGTGAGCGCGGCGAAGCCATGCGCGCATTCCGGGTGATCGCCGAGGTCTGCGAACGGGCGCGCATCGACCTGCTGGCGCTCAGCGACCTGCACGCGCGCAGCATCGAGGCCGGCGCGCGCCGCCGCATCGGCGACGTGCTCGACCAGGCCGCGATCGTGTTCGACGCACTGGCGGAGGGCATGCGCAGCGCGACGCCGCCGGCGGGCGCGGACGCGCTCGCCGCGAGCTACACGCTGCGCGTGCGCGCGCTGTCGGACCAGGACGTCGCGACGGCCGACGGCGACCTGCGGCTGGCCCGGATCGCGCGCGAACGCGCCGAAAGCCTCGGCGGCCAGCTCCGCTCGCTGCTGCGCAACGCGCCGCAGGCGAGCAGCCGCGGCGAAGCGGCTGCGCAACGCGCCGACGCGCGGCTGCCCGGCGCCCTGCGCACGGCGGCCGCTTGGCCCACGCTGCGCGCGAACCTCGGTGCCGGCTCGGTCGCGTTTCGCCACGCGTTGCGCTGCGCCACCTGCGTCGCGGTCGCCGCCGCGGTGGAGCGCGCGCTCGAAGTCCCGCACGGCGCATGGATTCCCATGACCGCCGCGATCGTGCTGAAGCCGGACTTCGGCGGCACCCTGCGCTTCGGCGTGCTGCGCGTCGCCGGCACGCTGGCGGGCCTGCTGCTCGCGTCGCTGCTCGCGCACTACGCGATGGGCGACCCGACGCTGCGCGTGCTGCTGCTCGCGGCGCTGTGCATCGGGTTCCGGCTCACGGCCACGGTCAATTACGGCATCGGCGTGGCCTTCCTCACCGGCATGGTGGTGGTGCTGCTCACGTTCCGTGGCATGTCGCCGGCGGACTCGATGCATGCGCGCGTCGTGGGGACGCTCGCCGGCAGCGCGCTCGCGCTGTGCGCGTACGCCTTGTGGCCCACCTGGGAAAGCCGGCGCACCCAGGCGGCCCTCGCCGCGGTGATCGATGCCTATCGCGCACACCTGGCCGCGGTGTTCACCGGCCGCCTCGGCGAACTCGCCGAGACGCGCGCCTCCGCGCGCCGCGCACGCACGAATGCGCAGGCTTCGCTGGAGCGCTTGCGTGGCGAACCGCGGCGCAAGCGTTCGCTGCGCGAGATCGAACGCGCCGAAGCGTTGCTGGCCAACGCCAGCCGCCTGGTCCGCGCCGGCGTCGCGCTGGAGGCACTGCAACTCGACGGGCGCCAGCTCCCGCGCGAGACCACGCTGGTTGCGTTCGCCGGCCGCACCGACGCCACCCTGGCCGCCATCTCCGCCACCCTCGCCCACGGCACGCCCCTGGAAGCGGAATCGCTCCGCCCCGCCGAGCGCCTGGTCGCGGCGGCACTGGCCAGCGCCGTCGCCGCGCACGACCCGATCGCCCTGGCCGTCGCCGACGCCTGCGATCGCATCGCCGACAGCATCGACACCCTGGCCCATCTCGCCCACCCGTCGGCGCCGGCCACGCCGGCTGGGTAAACTGCACCGATGCTCAAGATCGATGTCCACGCCCACTACCTCCCGCGCGACTGGCCCGACCTGGCCGCGCGCTACGGCGACAACCGCTTCCCGGTGATCCACCACGGCGACGACGGCCGCCACCGCATCTACAAGGACGGGAAGTTCTTCCGCGAGATCTGGCCCAAGACCTGGGATCCGGACGAACGCATCGAGGACTACGCGCGCTTCGGCGTGCAGGTGCAGGTGATCAGCACCGTGCCGGTGATGTTCAGCTACTGGGCCAAGCCCGACCAGGCATTGGCGCTGCACCAGGCGCTCAACGACCACATGGCGGACACCTGCCGCGCGCATCCGCGCCACTACGCCGGCATCGGTACGGTGCCGATGCAGTCGCCGCGGCTCGCGATCCAGGAACTGGAGCGCTGCGTGGACCAGTTGGGGCTGCAGGGCGTGCAGATCGGCTCGCACGTCGAGACGCCCAACGGCGGCAACTGGAACCTCGACGCGCCCGAACTGTTCGACTTCTTCCAGGCCGCCAGCGACCTGGGCGCGGCGATCCTGGTGCACCCGTGGGACATGATGGGCACCGATTCGATGCCCAGGTACTGGCTGCCGTGGCTGGTGGGCATGCCCGCCGAACAGTCGCGCGCAGCGTGCTGCCTGGTGTTCGGCGGCGTGCTGGAGCGGCTGCCGAAACTGCGCATCTGCCTCGCCCACGGCGGCGGCAGCTTCCCCTACACCATCGGTCGCATCGAGCACGGCTTCAACATGCGCCCCGACCTCGTCGCCACCGACAACCCGCGCAATCCCCGCGAATACCTGCAGCGGCTGTACTTCGATTCCTGGGTCGCCGACGAGCGCGCGCTGCGCTACCTGCTCGACGTGTGCGGCGTCGACCGGGTGATGCTCGGTACCGACTATCCGTTCCCGCTGGGCGAACAGGTACCGGGCGCCGGCATCGACGCGCTCGGCCTCGACGTACCCGGACGCGAACGCCTTTACCACGGCACGGCGCTGGAATGGCTGGGCCTGCCGGAGTCGCGGTTCGCATGAGCAGGCACGACCGAACGAGCATCGCCGCATGAGCACGCCCGCCACCGACGAACACGCCCGCGCGCTCGACGCCGCCGATCCGCTGTCGGCGCTGCGCGGTGAATTCCACCTGCCGCGCCACGGCGATGCCGAGCAGGCCTATTTCTGCGGCAATTCGCTCGGCCTGCAGCCGAAGGGCGCGCGTGCCGTCGTCGACCAAGTCATGTCCAAGTGGGCACGCGAGGCGGTCGAGGGGCATTTCCTCGAACCTGCGCCGTGGATGCCGTACCACGAGCTCGTGCGCGACGGCCTGGCCCGCGTGGTCGGCGCACGGCCGGCGGAAGTGGTGGCGATGAACTCGCTCACCGCCAACCTGCATTTCATGCTGGCGAGCTTCTACCGGCCGACGCGCGAGCGCCCGGCGATCCTGATGGAAGCCGGCGCATTCCCGTCGGATCGCTACGCGCTCGAGTCGCAGGTGCGTTTCCACGGGTTCGACCCCACGACCGACCTCATCGAGGTGCAGCCCGACGCACCCGAAGGCACCTTCTCGATGGCGGCGATCGCCGAGGCGATCGAGCACCACGGTCCGCGCATCGCGACGATCGTCTGGCCGGGCGTGCAGTACCGCACCGGGCAGGCGTTCGACCTCGCTGAAATCGCGCGGCTCGGCCGGGCGGCGGGCGCGATCGTGGGCTTCGACCTCGCCCATGGCGTGGGCAACCTGCCCTTGCGCCTGCACGACGACGGCGCCGATTTCGCGGTGTGGTGCCACTATAAATACATGAACTCGGGTCCCGGCGCGGTCGCCGGCTGCTTCGTGCACGAGCGCCACGCGCACACCGACCGGCCGCGGCTCACGGGCTGGTGGGGCCACGACCAGTCCTCGCGCTTCCGCATGGGGCCGGACTTCGTGCCGACGCCCGGTGCCGACGGCTGGCAGCTCAGCAATCCGCCGATCCTGGGCCTAGCGCCGCTGCGCGCCTCGCTCGACCTCTTCGCGCGCGCCGGCGGCATGGACGCGTTGCGGGCCCGCTCGCTGCGGCTCACCGGTTACCTCGAGGCGCTGATCCGCGAACGCCTCGCCGACACGCTGCAGGTCGTGACGCCTGCCGATCCGGCGCAACGCGGCGCGCAACTGTCGCTGCGCGTCGCCGGCGGACGCGAGCGTGGCCGCGCCCTGTTCGAATCCCTCGAAAGCCGGGGCATCGTCGGCGACTGGCGCGAGCCGGACGTGATCCGGATCTCGCCCGCGCCGCTCTACAACAGCCACGCCGACATCCTGCGCTTCGTGCGCGGCGTCGAAGCCTGGCGCGGCAGCGACGCATGAAACCCGAAGGGTCGCTCACGATCGTCGGCGCCGGCCTGGCCGGCGCCCTCCTCGCCACGCTGCTCGCGCAGCGCGGCTGGCGCGTCGAGGTGTTCGAACGCCGCGGCGATCCGCGCCTGCACGGCTATGCCGGCGGCCGTTCGATCAACCTGGCGCTGGCCGAGCGCGGCCTGCATGCGCTGCGCCAGGCCAGCGCGGACGGCACCGTGCTGGAACGCGCGGTGATGATGCGCGGGCGCATGATCCATCCCCTCCACTGCGACGTGCACCTGCAGCGCTACGGGCGCGACGACAGCGAGGTGATCTGGTCGGTCAGCCGCGGCGAGCTCAACATCGCGCTCCTGGATGCGGCGGAGGCCGCCGGCGCGACGCTGCACTTCGACCGAGGTCTTGCGGAAGTGGACTTCACCCGGGGCGTGGCGTCGTTCCGTGGCGACGGCGGCGACCACGTGCACGAATTCACCGCCCTCTTCGGCTGCGACGGCGCCGGTTCCACGCTGCGCTCGCGGATGGCGCTGAACATGGATCTCGGTGAACGCACCGAATGGCTCGAGCACGGCTACAAGGAACTCGAGATCCCGCCGGCACCCGACGGCGGCTTCCGCATCGAGCCGAACGCACTGCACATCTGGCCGCGCGGACGCTACATGTGCATCGCCCTGCCCAACGACGAGCGCACCTTCACGGTCACCCTGTTCATGGCGCTGCATGCGGACGGCAGCGGCGATCCCGACTTCGATGCCATCGCGGACGCGGCGGCGGCGCGCGCACTGTTCGAACGCGACTTCGCCGACGCCCTGCCCCTGATCCCGGCGCTGGAACACGATTTCGAGGCGAACCCGACCGGCACGCTCGCCACGCTCCATCTCGACCGCTGGCACCTCGGCGGCCAGGCGGTGCTGCTCGGCGACGCCGCGCACGCGATGGTGCCCTTCCACGGCCAGGGCATGAACTGCGCGTTCGAGGACTGCGTGGCGCTGGCCGACCACATCGCCGCCGCGCCGACGCTGGAAGCCGCGTTCGCCGCGTTCGAAGCACAGCGGCTGCCGGACGCACGCGCGATCCAGGCGATGGCGCTCGAGAATTACATCGAGATGCGCGACCTGGTCGACGACCCGGATTTCCTCCTGCAGCGCGAACTCGAGCAGGCGCTGCACGCGCGGCACCCGACGCGCTTCGTGCCGCACTACACGATGGTGACGTTCATGCGCATCCCCTACGCCGTCGCGCACCGGCGCAGCGAGGTCCAGCGCGGCATCCTCGTCGAGGCGACGCGCGGCCTGCGTTCGCTGGAAGGCTTGGACTGGGCCAGGGTGGACGCCGCGATAGAACGCCTGCTGCCGCCGCTCGCCGATGCGCCGGCCTGAGTCGCAACCGGTGAGCCGGCCCCGAGCGAGGATGCCTGCCTCATGAGCGGCAGCTTCCTGTTCTACGACCTGGAGACCTTCGACGTCGACCCGCAGCGGTCGCGCATCGCGCAGTTCGCGGCGATCCGCACCGACGAGGCGCTGGTCGAAATCGACGCGCCGATCGACTTCATGGTCCGCCCGGCGGACGACCTGCTGCCCTCGCCCGGCGCGTCCCTGGTCACCGGCATCGCCCCGCAGCGCGCCCTGCGCGAGGGCGTCAACGAAGCCGAGGCCTTCGCCCGCATCGCCGACGCCATGTCGCGCCCCGGCACCTGCACCCTGGGCTACAACTCGCTGCGCTTCGACGACGAGTTCGTGCGCAACGGCCTGTTCCGCAATTTCCACGACCCGTACGAGCGCGAGTGGCGCAACGGCAATTGCCGCTGGGACCTGCTCGACGTGATGCGGCTTGCCCACGCGCTGCGCCCCGAAGGCCTGCAGTGGCCGCTGCGCGAGGACGGCAACGCCTCGTTCCGGCTCGAACACCTGGCGCTGGCCAACGGCGTCCGTGAGGGCGATGCGCACGAGGCCTTGTCGGACGTGCGCGCGCTGATCGGCCTGGCGCGCCTGCTGCGCGCCGCACAGCCGAAGTTCTGGGAGTACGCGCTGCGCCTGCGCGACAAGCGCTACGCCGGCAGCCTGCTCGACCCGATCGCGATGAACCCGGTGCTGCACGTCTCGCAGCGCTATCCGGCCGCGCGCCTGTGCGCGGCCGCGGTCGTGCCGCTGGCGCGGCATCCGCGTTACGACGGCCGCGTCATCGTGTTCGACCTCGACGCCGACCCCGCGCAGGTGCTCGACCTCGACGCCGCGGCCATCGCGGCACGGCTGTTCGTGCGGCGCGAGGACCTCCCCGAAGGCGTCGAACGCATCGCGCTGAAGGAAGTGCACCTCAACCGCAGCCCGGCGCTGGTGGCGTGGAACCACCTGCGCGATGGCGACTTCGAGCGGCTGGCGATCGACCGCGCCGCGATCGAGGCGCGCGCCGCGCGCCTGCGCGCCGCCGGACCCGCGCTCGCCGAGAAGATCCGGCAGGTGCATGCGCTGGAGCGCGAACGCGTGCCAGCCGATCCCGACGCCTCGCTCTACGACGGCTTCCTGCCGGATGCCGACCGGCGCCGCTGCGCACAGGTGCGAGCGACGCCGCCGCAGCTGCTCGGCGGCCAGGATTTCGGTTTCTCGCAGCCGCGGCTGGATGAACTGCTGTTCCGCTATCGCGCGCGCAACTGGCCCGAGCTGCTGGCCCCGGCCGAGCGCGAGCGCTGGGATGCGTTCCGGCGCACGCGGCTGGCCCCTGGCTCCGGGCTGGCCTCGCCCGACCTCGCGCGCTTCGAGGCCGATCTCGCGACGCTGCGCGAGCAGCACGCCGGCGATGCCGCGAAGCTGGCGCTGCTCGGCGAACTGGAGGCATGGCGCGCGCAAATCGGCCTGCAAGCCTCGGCGCAAGCAGCTGCGGCCGCAGCCCTGCCTGGAACCACCGCATGAGCTCCTACTTCAGCCCGAAATCCTTCGCCTTCCTGCGCGGCATCGCACGCCACAACGAACGCACCTGGTTCCATGCGCACAAGGCCGACTACGAGGCGCACGTGCGCGTGCCCTTCCAGCGCCTGCTCGGCGACCTGCAGCCGGCGCTCGCGGCCATCAGCACGCACTATCGTTCCGATCCGCGCACGGTCGGTGGTTCGATGTTCCGCATCCAGCGCGACACGCGTTTCTCCGGCGACAAGGCGCCCTACAAGGGCTGGCAGGGCGCACGCCTGTTCCACGAGCGCCGGCGCGAAGTCGCGGCGCCGTCGTTCTACGTGCACCTCGAACCGGGCGGCTGCTTCGTCGGCGCGGGCCTGTGGCATCCCGAGACGCATACACAACGGCGCGTGCGCCAGTTCATCTTCGAAAACCCCGCCGGCTGGGAGCGCGCCGCGCACGCGCCCGCCTTCCGGAAGCGCTACGACCTCGGCGCGGACGACATGCTGGTTCGCAATCCGCACGGGTTCCCGGCGGATTTCCCGTTCATCGAGGACCTGCGCCGGCGCAATTTCACCGCCTGGCGCGGCATCGACGACGCCACGATGGCCGGTCCGCGCCTGCGCCAGGCGGTCGAACGCGAGCTCGCGGCACTCGCGCCGTTCGTCGATTACCTTTGCGCGGCGCTGGACCTGGAGTTCTGAGCGCCTGAAGCCGCGCCGGCGCGCATACACGCCCGCGGGCGCCCGCTTTCACCGCCACTGCACGTCGCATGCACGCCCCCTCGGCTAGCGTTGGGTGTCATCCCCCGAAGCGCCCGAGAATGAAGATCGCCCAGATCGCCCCCTTGTGCGAAGCCGTGCCGCCGCCGCTCTACGGCGGCACGGAACGCATCGTCGCCTGGCTCACCGACGCGCTGGTCGACCTGGGCCATGACGTCACCCTGTTCGCTTCGGCCGATTCGCACACGCGCGCCCGGCTGGTGCCAGGCCGCGATTGCGCGATCCGCATGGATCCGGCGCCGCTGAAGTCCGACCTGGCCGCGCACCTGTCGATGCTGCACGAGGTTCGTGCGCGGGCCGCCGAGTTCGACGTGCTGCATTTCCACATCGACCTGCTGCATTTCCCGATGTTCGAGGAATTCGCCGGGCGCACCATCACCACGCTGCACGGGCGCCTGGACCTCAAGGACCTCGACCACGCGTATCGTCGCTGGCCGCGCTATCCGCTGGTCTCGATCTCCGACGACCAGCGCAGGCCGCTGCGCTTCGCCAACTGGCGCGGCACGGTGCACCACGGCTTGCCCGAAACCCTGCTTCCATTCAGCCCGCGCGCCGAAGGCGGCTATCTTGCGTTCCTCGGGCGCATTTCGCCGGAGAAGCGCCCCGATCGCGCGATCGCCATCGCCCGCGCCACCGGCATGCCGCTGCGCATCGCCGCCAAGGTCGACGACGCCGACCGCCAGTACTTCCGCGAGTCCATCGAGCCACTGCTCGACGATCCGCTGGTGGAATTCGTGGGCGAGATCGGCGACGCCGACAAGGCGCGCTTCCTCGGCGACGCGGCGGCGCTGCTGTTCCCGATCGACTGGCCGGAACCCTTCGGGTTGGTGATGATCGAGGCGATGGCCTGCGGCACGCCGGTCGTCGCCTGGAACCGCGGCTCGGTGCCGGAAGTCCTGGAGGATGGCGTCACCGGCCGCATCGTCGACAACCTGGATGCGGCAGCCGATGCGGTGCGCGAGGTGGTCGGCTACGACCGCGGCCGCATCCGCGCCACGTTCGAACGCCGCTTCTCCGCGACCGCGATGGCGCGACGCTACGAGGACCTCTATGGCCAGCACCTTCCCATCGAACGGGAGTGCTTCCGTCGCCTCGCCTGATGCGGCGGCGCCGGATTCCGTCGCCCCGCCTCGCACCGCCGAGGTGCAACCGGCGGCGACCGCCGCGTCGTTCACCACGCACGTCCTGAAGGACGGCGACAGCTTCCTGGTCGCCAACGCCTACGGCGACATCGAGGGCGAGAGCGACGGCCTGTTCCACGACGACACCCGGCTGCTGTCGAAGGCGCGGCTGAGCATCGCCGGGGTCCGGCCCGAGATGCTGAGCGCCACGGTCACCCGCGACAACGTGTTCTTCGTCGCCCACCTCACCAACCATCCGCTGCCGCCGCTGGGCGTCGATCCCCTCCCGTCCGGCTTGCTGCACATGGTGCGCACGCGCTTCCTCAGCGGCAACCGGCTGTACGAGCGGCTGCGCTTCCACAACTACGGGCGGGGGCCGATGCGGGTGCCGCTGCGTTTCGACTACGCCGCCGACTTCCGCGACATGTTCGAGGTGCGCGGCTGCGTGCGCGCGACCCGCGGCGAACTGCTGCCCGTCGAGGTCGGGCGCGACCAGCTGGCGTTCGCGTATCGCGGGCTCGACGGCAGGATGCGCCACTCGGTGGTGTCCTTCTCGCGCGCGCCGGTCGCGATCGACGCGGATGGCGCGCGCTTCGAGCTGCTGCTGGAGGCCGGCGCCAGCGACGACCTGTTCATCGAGGTCGGCCTGGCCGCGCAGGACGTGCCGTCGCGCGAACGCTACCGCGCGGCGGCAGCGCATGCGCGGCGGCGGATGCGATCACGCGCCAGGCGCGGCGCGCGCGTGGCGAGTGGCGGGCCGTTGTTCGGCGACTGGATGGGGCGCTCGCGCGCCGACCTGGCATTGCTCACCAGCGACTTGCCGACAGGACCGTATCCGTACGCGGGCATCCCGTGGTTCTCGACGCCGTTCGGTCGCGACGCGGTGGTCACCTCGTTGCAGGTGCTGTGGCTCGATCCCGGGCTCGCGCGCGGCGTGCTCGCGTTCCTGGCGGAACACCAGGCGCACGAAGCCTCGGCGTTCATGGACTCGGCGCCGGGCAAGATCATGCACGAGACCCGCAAGGGCGAAATGGCGGCGTTGCGCGAACTCCCGTTCGGCCTGTACTACGGCGGCGTCGACACCACGCCGCTGTTCGTGATGCTGGCCGGCGCCTACGCGCGGCGCACCGGCGACATGGCGTTCATCGAGCGACTGTGGCCGGCGCTGCGCGCGGCAACGGCCTGGATCGAGCGTACCTGCGACGCGAACCCCGACGGCTTCCTCGACTATGCGCGCGGCGCCGACAGCGGGCTCGCGAACCAGGGCTGGAAGGACAGCAGCGACTCCGTCTTCCACGCAGACGGCCGCATTCCCGACGGGCCGATCGCACTGGTCGAGGTGCAGGGCTACGTGTTCGCGGCGCTGCAGGCGATGTCGGCGCTTGCGCGCCTGCGCGGCGAAGCGGAGCCAGCCGCGCGCTGGCGGCAACGCGCGCGCGCCTTGCAGTCCGCAGTCGAAGCGCGCTTCTGGATGCCGGACGCCGGCTTCTACGGCATCGCCATCGACGGCCGCGGCGAACTGTGCCGGGTCCGCGCCAGCAACCCCGGGCACCTGCTCTACACCGGGCTGCCGGCGCCCGGGCGCGCCGCGCAAGTGGCCGCGACGCTGTTGTCGCCTGCCTTCGCCACCGGCTGGGGCATCCGCACGCTGGCCGAGGGCGAGGCGCGGTACAACCCGATGTCCTACCACAACGGCTCGGTGTGGCCGCACGACACCGCGCTGTGCGCCGCCGGCATCGCGCGCAGCGGCGATCGCGAGGGCGCGCTGCGCCTGTTTCGCGCGATGTTCGACACCGCCTCGCACTTCGAGATGCGCCTGCCGGAGCTGTTCTGCGGCTTCGCGCGCAAGCACGGCAACATGCCGGTGTCCTACCCGGTCGCGTGCCTGCCGCAGGCGTGGGCTGCTGGCGCCGCCTTCATGCTGCTGCAGGCCTGCCTCGGCGTGGATGTCGACGGTCGCACCGGCGAGATCCGCGTGCATCGGCCGCGGCTGCCGCTCGGCGTCGACCGCGTGTCCGTTCGCGGCCTGGTGGTCGGCGAACACCAGGTCGACCTGGTGTTCCAGCGCGCCGGCGCGCAGGTGGTCGCGTTCACCGAAGGCGAGGACGCCGGCGCGGTACCGATCCGCAGCACCTGATTCAGGAATTCGCGATGCCGTGCGGTACGTGGCCCGCGGCAACGTGGTCGCGCGCGGAGGCGATGTTGTGCTCCGAATCGTCGAAGAAGATGTCGGCTCCGAAGGCCTCGAGGAATGGCCCCTTTTCGCGACCGCCCAGGAACAGCGCTTCGTCCAGCCGCACGCCCCACTCGCGCAGCGTCCGGATCACCCGCTCGTGCGCGGGCGCCGAGCGCGCGGTGACCAGGGCCGTGCGGATCGGCGAGGCATCGCCGGGGGGGAACGCCGCCTGCAGCCGATGCAGCGCATCGAGGAAATTCCGGAACGGTCCACCGGAAAGCGGTTCGTGCGCGCGTTCGCGCTCGTGGCGGCCGAAGGCCTCGACGCCCTGCTCGCGCGACACGCGCTCGCTTTCGTCGCCGAAGATCACGGCGTCGCCGTCGAAGGCGATGCGCAGCTGGTCCTGCCGGTGCGCAGGGGCCGGCGACGGCAGGATCGTCGCCGCTGCCACGCCGTGTTCAAGTGCGCGTCGCACCGACTCCGGGTTCGCCGACAGGAACAGGTCCGCGCCGAAGGACGTGGCATAAGGCCAGGTGGGAGCACCCGAAGTGAAGGCCGCGCGGCGGATGTCGAGGCCGTGGTGCTGGATCGAGTTGAAGATGCGCAGCCCGGTGTCCGAGGAATTGCGCGACAGCAGGATCACTTCGACGCGCGGCGCGACCTCGCCGCCCGCAACCGAACCTGCATTCGCGGCGGCAACCCCGGCCAGCGGCGCGAGCACGTTCAGCGCCAGCAGCTTGCGCACCAGCGGGAACGCGATGCCCGGCGCCAGCACCTCGTCCTCGCGCTCGCGCTGGAAGGCCTGGTAGGCGGCGATGCCCTCGCGTTCGAACAAACCGTGGCTGTCTTCGAGGTCGAACAAGGCCCGCGAGGAAATCGCGATGGTCAGGGGCCGGACGATGGCTGGCAGGGGCAGGACGACGGGAGGCATGGCGGCAGTATCGCCGACACCGGTCCCGCCGGATGAGACGGACGGCGCGGGCATGCGCCGGCGCTGCTAGCGCTTTTCCAGCAGTACCCGGCCCATCGCGATCGCGACGTACAGCACGGCCTGGCATGCCACGACCGGGAACCATCCGGCACCGAATCCCCGGATCGCGGCCACCGTCACGAGGATCGAAGCCAGCGCCCACCACGGGCCGCGATCGTGCGCATCGCCGTTGCGGGCCTCGATGCGGCCCATCGCGAGGAAGATCCAGGCGCAGGCGAAACCGAGGATCCAGTTGGCGGTGAGGAACGGCATCGCCAGGCCTCAGGCCACGAACTGTTCCGCGAGGATGCGTTCCTCGAGGTTGTGCTCCGGATCGAACAGCAGCGTCACCGTGCGATCGGCCGCCTCGCGGATCGTCACCTCGACGACATCGCGCACCTCGTGCGAATCGGCGGTGGCGCTGACCGGCCGCTTGTAAGGATCGAGCACGCGGAATTTCACTTCGGTATCGGCCTTGAGCAGCGCGCCGCGCCAGCGCCGCGGCCGGAACGCGGCGATCGGCGTGAGCGCGACCACGCGCGAACCCAGCGGCAGGATCGGCCCGTGCGCCGAATAGTTGTACGCGGTGCTCCCCGCGGGCGTCGCCAGCATCACGCCGTCGCAGATCAGCTCCTCGAGCCGCGGCTTGCCGTTGAGGTCGATGCCGATGTGCGCGGCCTGCCGGGTCTGGCGCAGCAGCGACACTTCGTTGTAGGCGAGCGAACCGGTGGTGCTTCCCGATTCGGTGAGCGCGAGCATTTCCAGCGGCCGCAGCACGGCCGGCTCCGCCGCGCGCAGGCGTCGCAGCAGTTCGTCGGCGCCGGAACGCCCGGACGCGAAGCCGTGGTTCATCAGGAAGCCGACGCCGCCGTGCTTCATGCCGTAGACCGGCTTGCCGAGCGCACCGTGGCGGTGCAGCACCTGCAGCATGAAGCCGTCGCCCCCGAGCGCGACAAGCACGTCGGCCTCCTCGGGCGTGGCGTCGCCGTGCGCGACCTGCAGCGCCTCCAACGCAGCGCGCGCGCCTTCCGCCGGGCTGGCGAGGAAGGCGATGCGCGGATTGTCCGGAAGCCCGGCCGGGCGGTTCGTGTCCATCGCCAGACTCTACCCTACCCGCGCGGCCCCTTGCTGCAGCCATTGCGAGAAAGCGTCGAGCCGCATGGCCTTCGCGAAGAGGTGCCCCTGGACGACGTCGCACTCCCGTTCGCGGAGCAGGGCCAGCGTCCGTTCGTCCTCCACGCCTTCGGCCACGACCGTGAGGCCGAAGCGGTGCGCGAGCTGGATGATGAGCGTCGCGATGTCGGCGCTGGCGGTGTCGGTCGCCATGCCCTGCACGAAGGACTGGTCGATCTTCAATTCGTCGGCGGGGATGTTCTTGAAGTAGGCCAGGCACGAATAGCCGGTACCGAAATCGTCGATCGACACCTTGACGCCCAGCTCGCGGATGCGCGCCAGCGTGCGGAAGGACTGCTTCGGATCCGACACCAGCGAGCGCTCGGTGATCTCGAGCACGAGTTCCACGCCGGGCGTGCCCCAGAGCCGCAGCGCGTTCTCCACCATGTCGGGGAGATCGTCGCGCGCGACCATGTCGGCGGGGATGTTGACCGCCACCGACAACGGCGCGGGATGGCGCCACGTCGATGCATGCCGCAGTGCGGTATTCAGCGCCCACATCGTCATGGGCCGGATCTGCCCGGTGTTTTCCGCGATGGGAATGAACAGGTCCGGAGGCACGCTGCCGCGCGCGCGGTGCGGCCAGCTCATGAGCGCTTCCGCGCCGACGGTGCGCAGGTCGCGCGCGCGCAGCTTGGGCTGGTAGTTCAGCAGGAGTTCGCCGCGCTGGATGGCGCCATCGAGCTCGATCTCGAGGTCCCAATATTCCGAGAATCCCTCGTTCTGCTGGACATCCGGCGGCGTCAGCCAGCGTGCCCCCGTTTCCCGCGCCAGTTCGAGCGACTTTTCGGCCTGGCGCAGCAGGAACTCGGGGTGGCTCGCATGCTGCGGGCAGACCGCGACCCCGATGGTGGCGTTGAGTCGCACGGTTCCCTTCGCCCCCTGGAACGGCACCTCGAGGTGGCGCAGCACCTGTTGCACCGCCAGCTCCGCGTGCCCCTGGTTCATGATCCGCGTCAACAGGATGCCGAACCGGTTGTCGCCGAGGCGGCCGACGTAATCCTGCGCCCGCGCGATGCTGCGCAGGTGCTGCGCCACGTACTTGAGCGCCTGGTCGCCGAACTCGTAGCCGTGCGCGGCGTTGAGCTTGGCGAAACCGTCGATGTCGACCACCAGCAAGGCGAGCGGCGCCTGCAATTCGTTGCTGAAGTTGACCTGCTGGCGCAGCGTCGCGAGGAAGTTGCGGCGGCTCTGCAGGCCGGTCAGGTCGTCGTCGAGCGTCGACATCAAGCTGGCGACATCATGCGAGGAACAGCTCGACCGCATCCAGGCCGAAGGAACCATTGGGCAGCCCGGCCTTGATGGTCAGCCGCGAAGGATCCTCCTGGTCCATCTGGCTCAGGTCGATCTCCCGGAATCGCTGCAGCGGGCGCTTGTCTTCCGCGAGCAGCAGCATCACCCGCGGCAGCAACCGCTTGAGGCTGTGGATCTCGGTGATGACGCCGACCTGCCCGTTCGAGAGTTCCACCAGCGTGCCGATCGGATAGATGCCGCAGCTCTGGATGAACTGCTCCACGAGCTCGGGCTGGTAGAGCTTGTCGCGCTGCCGGTAGAGCTCGTTGATCGCATCGTGCGGCGAGCGCGCGGTCGCATACGGACGGATGCTGGTCATCGCGTCGTAGCTGTCGACGATGCCGAGGATGCGCCCGAAGACCGGGATCGCCGGGCCGATGAGGCCTTTCGGGTAGCCGCTGCCGTCGTGCCGCTCGTGGTGGGTCGCGATGGCCTCCACGACCGCGTGAGGCAGGTCCGGGTTGTTGGCGAGGATGTCGAGCCCGAGCTGGACGTGGTTGCGCAGGTCGGCCACGTCCTGCGCGGTCAGCCCGCCTTTTTTCACCAGCAGGTCCTGCGGCAGCCGCGATTTGCCCACGTCGCACAGCAGGCCCGCCAGGGCCAGCGCGCGCAGCTCGCTCCGCTCCAGCCCGAGGTGCCGGCCGAAGCTCGCCGCCCAGATCGAGCAACCCAGGGCGTGCTGGTAGGCGTAGTTGTCGCGCTGCTTCATCTCCCGCAACCAGATCAGCGCGGCGGGATTGCGCAGGATGGAGTCGATCATCGCCTCGACGCCGTCCTTGAGCTTGTCGATGTCGAGCCGCTTGCCTTCCTGCAGGTCGCGCATCACCTCTTCGAGGCCCGCCTCGATGGTCGCGTGCGCCTGCTCCGCCTCGCGCAGTTCCGTGCTGAAGTCGGACTGGATCGTCCAGCGGGTACTGCGCAGGCGTTCGAATTCGCCGGCGCCGGCCTTGGGCGCCGCGGGCGCCTCGAAGGCGAAATAGCGCGGATCGGGCGAGTTGCCCCGGACGGGATCCACCCAGACGTGGCTGCAGGTGCGCTGCAGCTTGGCGATGTCCGCATCGGACTTCACCACGATCCCTTCGATCGGGAAGGGCGTCTCGATCCACGGCTTGTCCAGCCGGCTCACGAACATGCCCACGGTCAGCCCCTGGATGCTGATCCTGACGTCACCGCTGTTCATTGTCGTGCCGGCCCCTGCCCGCGCCCCTGTGCGCGGTCCGTCACGTCGACTTAACAACTTTCCATACCCTACCGTCAAGTCCCCCGATCCGGGGTCCGGATCGAGGGGGACGAGAGGATGCGGCCGCAGGCGCGGCCGCATGGGCCCACCTAGCCGCGCGAGGCCAGCTGCGAGAGGCGCTGCACGGCGACGGAGGCCGTCGGATAGTCCATCGTCTTCTGCCCGGCCAGGTCGTTGAGCATGGCCATGGTGAAGCGCAGCGACGCATCGTCACGAGCCAGCCAGTTCGCGACCTTGGCGGCCGCGTCCTTGCCCGGCATCGACAGCACCTGGCCGGTGAGCAGGCGCATCTGCGCGCCCAGCTCATCGCGCAGCACCCCGCGCGCCACCGCGTGCCAGCGGCCGTCGACCTTGAGCGCGTCGATCTGGCCCTGCAGCCACGGCAGGTTCAGCGTTTCGGCCAGGCGGTAGTAGGCCTTGGCCACTTCCACCGGGCGCAGCTTGCGCTCGCGCGCCAGCTCGATCAGGTCGGCGCAAGGCTCCAGGTACGGCAGCGCCGCGAGCTGGCCGCCCAGTTCGCCGCCGATGCCCTTGGCCTTCCACTCCGCGATGCTCGCCTCGTAGGCCGGGCGCATCGCGTCGGGCAGGATGCTCTCGCCCGAGCGGATGTCGCCGAAGCCGTCGTGGTAGCGCGCGACCGCGCTGGTGATGTCCGGGATCGCGCCCGGGCGCGACAGCAGCCAGCGCGTGAACGAGCGCTGCAGGTTCCAGATCACCTGCAGGGCGTCGACCTGCGCCGACTCGTGGACCTTGCCGTCGAGCGCATCGATGGCCGACCACAGCGCCCGCGCGTCGAGCGTCTCGCGCGTGATCGTGAAGGCCTTGGCCACTTCGCCGATGCTGCGGCCGCTGTCTTCCTGCATGCGCAGCAGGAAGGTGGCACCCATGCGGTTGATCGTGGAGTTGGTGACCGCCGTGGCGATGATCTCGCGCTTCAGGCGATGCTGCTCCATGGCCTTCGCGTATTTCGCCTGCAGCGGCTCGGGGAAGTAGCGCACCAGTTCCTTCGACAGGTACGGATCCTCGGGCACGTCGGAATCGAGCAGCTGCTGGAACGCGACGAGCTTCGAATACGACAGCAGCACCGCCAGCTCCGGCCGGGTCAGGCCGATGCCGCGCGCCTTGCGCTCCGCGATCTCGGCGTCGCTGGGCAGGTACTCGATCTGGCGGTCGAGCAGGCCCTGCGACTCGAGCGTGCGGATGAAGTGCTGCTTGGAACCGATGCGCGCCAGGCTCATCCGCTCCATCAGGCTCAGCGCCTGGTTCTGGCGGTAGTTGTCGTTGAGC
>CAMLSB010000004.1 GCA_946482565.1 uncultured Lysobacteraceae bacterium
ACCAGGTGCGCACCTTCTCGCGCGAGCGCGCGCTGGCCAGGAATCCGTTCGAAGCCACCAGCCAGTCGCGCCGCGGCTCGCCGGTCTTCGCGGTCATGATCTCGACGCGGTCGCCGCTGCGCAGCTTGTGGTCGAGCGGCACGATGCGCCCGTCGACCTTGGCGCCGCGGCAGCGGTGCCCGACCTCGGTGTGCACGTGGTAGGCGAAATCGAGCGGCGTCGCGCCGAGCGGCAGGTCCACGACTTCGCCCTTCGGCGTCAACACGTAGATGCGATCCTCGACCAGCTCGCTGTCGAGTTCGCCGAAAAGCCCCTCGCCACCGTCGCCGCGGGTGCTTCCTGCCTGCGCGCGATCCACGTGCATGCGGTCGATCTGGGTGTCGAGCAGGCGCCGCATCCATTCGATCTTGCGGTCCAGCGAAGCATCGGCGGAAGCGGAACGCCCGCCGGGGCCTTCCTTGTAGCGCCAGTGCGCGGCGACGCCGAGTTCGGCCTGCGCGTGCATCTCCGCGGTGCGGATCTGCACCTCGAGCGTCTTGCCTTCCGGGCCGAGCACGGCGGTGTGCAGCGAACGGTAGTCGTTGCGCTTGGGCCGCGCGATGTAGTCGTCGAACTCGCCCGGCAACGGCGCCCACAGCGCATGGACGACGCCGAGCGCGGCGTAGCAGGCGGCGACGTCGTCGACCATCACCCGCACCGCGCGCAGGTCGTAGAGCTCGCCGATCGGCACTTCCTTGCGCTGCATCTTCCGCCAGATGCTGTAGATGTGCTTCGGCCGCCCGGAGACTTCGCCGCGCAGGCCGTGCGCCGCGAGCGCTTCGCCGAGCGCGCGCTTCACTTCCTCGATGTAGCGCTCGCGGTCGCCGCGCTTCTCGTCGAGCATGCGCGCGATGCGGCGGTAGGTGTCCGGCTCCAGGTGGCGGAACGCGAGGTCCTCGAGTTCCCATTTCAGCTGCCAGATGCCGAGGCGGTTGGCGAGCGGCGCGTGGATGTCGCGGGTCAGGCGCGCCAGCGCGACGCGTTCGGCTTCCGGCAGCGCGGCGGCGCCACGCAGTCGCGCGACCTGGCGCGCGAGCAGGATCGGCACCACGCGCAGGTCGCGCACGATCGCCAGCAGCAGGCGGCGCAGGCCCTCGCTGCCGGCGTCGTGCGCGCGCCGCTCCGCGTGCAGTTGCCAGACCTGGCCGGCGGCGCGCTGGCCCTCGACCAGGGCGGCGACCTGCGGATGGGCGCGCACGATGCGTTCGTGGAGTGCCGCTTCGAGTTCCGGCGCGACGTGCAGGATCGCGGCGGCGACGACATCGCCATCCGAATCGAGCTCGGCGAGCAGTTCAAGGGTGTCGCGGAGCACCGGCAACGGATCGCGCAGCGACGTCACGCCGGCGTCGATGCCTTCGCGCAGCAGCTTGCGCAGCGGCGCCGCCAGCGCGGCGCAGCCGGGCGCGTCGAGCAGCGCCGGATCGAGGCGGTGCATATCGGGAAGAGGCTTGTTTACGTGCTCGGGGGAGGGCACGGGGGCGAGGCGTCGTTGGGCTTGGCCCGACATTAGCACTGTCGGGCGCGGGATTTTCAGGCCAGCGAGGCCAGGCGGGCGGCAAGCTTCTTCGGGGAAATGCCGCCGCGGGTACCGAGCTCCTGCGCGAACAGCGACACCCGCAGCTCCTCCAGGTCCCAGCGCAGCGCCTGCCAGCCGGGATCGCCGGCCTTCCCGGCGCGCGCGGCCGCATCCAGGGCGTCGGCGAACGGCTTGAGTTCGAGCATGCGCGCCTGGTCACGCGGCGGATCGCGCAGCGCGCGTTCCGCGCGCAGGGCCAGCGCGCGCAGGTAGCGCGGGTATTCGGCCAGCACCGGCGCGGGCACGTCGCGCAGGAAGCCGGGCGGCACCAGAGCCGCCAGCTGCGCCTGCATGTCGTCGAGGTTCCCGCGCGCCCACCCGATCAGCCTGGAATCGAGCTTCGCCCGCGCGTCCGCGACCAGCGACAGGATGGTTTCGGCCTGGCGCAAGCGTTCGACGGCCTCGGGAAAGAGCGCCTTTGCGATGCCGTCCCGGCGTACGGCGAAGGCCTGCGCATCGCGGATGTTGCCGAGCGCGTCGCCGGCCAGCCCGTCGGCGGCGAGCGCGGCGAAGGCACCCTCGGCGAGATCCGCTCGCAGGCTGTCGGCGGCCACGCCGCGGGGTGCGGCGGATTCGATCGCGGCGTAGAGCAGCGCGGTCTTCGGCTGCACCGGCAATTGCTTGCGCGCCTGCTTGAGCTTGTCGGCGAGCGCGATCGCGAGCAGCCGGTACACGCCGCCTGGATGCAGGCGCGCGGCGGCGGCGCGATCCGCATGCACGGCCAGCGACACGCTGTCGCCGTCGTCCTGCAGCGCGGACCAGGCCGGTACGCCGCCAGCGCCGGGCACCTGTTCCGGCACCGGCTCGTCGGGGAAGGCCGTCAGTCCGCGTCGCGCCATGCCCTGCGCGGCGTGGCGCGCGAAGGCGGCGGCGGCGCGCTCGCCGAAGCGCGCGCGCAGGACCGCGAGGTCGCGCGATTCGGCGAGCACGGACCGGCCGTCGGCGTCGAGCAGGCGCAGGTTCGCGTGCAGGTGCGGCTCGATCGACGCCGGATCGAAGTCGGGTGCGGCCACCGCCGCGCCCGTCGCCTTGTGCAGGAAGCGCGCGAGTTCGCCCTCGAGGCTGTCGGCGGACGGCTGCGGCCAGGCTTCCGCGAAGGCGCGCGCGAAATCCGGTGCCGGCACGAAGTTGCGGCGTTGCGCCTTCGGCAACGAGCGGATCAGTGCGGCGGCCTTGTCGGCGACGAAGCCCGGCGCGAGCCACGACAGGCGCGCCGCATCCAGCGCATTGAGCAGGTGCAGCGGCACGGCCACGGTCATCCCGTCGTCGATGGCGCCCGGCTCGAAACGGTAGCGCAGCGCCAGGCGCGAATCGCCCAGCGCGAGGTACGGTGGAAACAGCGCGACGTCGCTCTCGTCGCCCGCGAGCAGGTCGTCGCGCGACCACTCCAGGCCGCGCTTCCTCTCCGGCGGCAACGCGCGATACCAGGCGTCCAGCGCCTGCACGTTGTGCACCTCCGGCGGCAGGCGGTCGAGGTACCAGCGCGCCTGCCAGTCCTCGTCGACGACCAGGCCGGCGCGGCGCTGCTTCGCCTCTTCATCGCGCGCCTTCGCCAGCGTCGCCAGGTTGCGCTTGAGGAAGGGGCTGCGCGTGTCGATCTCGCCGGTGAGCAACGCGTCGCGCACGAAGATCGCGCGCGATTCCTCGGGGAACAGCGCCCCGTAGTGGATCGGCCGCGAGGGCGCGAGCACCAGGCCGAACAGGCTGACCTGCTCGCTGCCGACCACCCTGCCCTGCTTCCGCGACCAGTGCGGGTCGTAGCGGCGCCGTGCGAGCAGATGGGGCAGCTCGGCGATGATCCAGTCGGGCTCGATCGTCGCATTGGTCAGCGCCCACACTTTTTCGGTGTCCAGCAACGTCGCCGACAACGTCCAGGGTGGCGGTTTTTTCGCCAGCACCGACCCGGGAAACAGCTGGAAACGGCGCCCACGCGGCCCCTGGTACTGCGCCGGCGCCTTGCGGTCGCGCTCCCGGCCGTCCTGCATCCGGTTGCCGACCTGCGTCGGCAAGCCCGCCAGCAAGGCCCGATGCAATGCAACGTACCTGCGCCTTTCCGCGGCGCTGTCAGCCTCCGTGGCTTCCTGTTCCCCGTTCCCCGTTCCCCGTTCCCGCTCCTCGACGTTCCACCCCAACTCAGCGCACACCAGCTTCAGCTGCCGGTGCAGTTCGCGCCATTCGCGCAACCGCAGGAAGCCGAGGAAATGCTTCTCCGCCCAGCGCCGGAGCTGCGATTGCGTCGAGTCGTCATGCGCGGTCGCGTAGGCGTGCCACAGGTTGGCGATGCCGGCGAACTCCGAGCGCGCATCGGCGAATTGCGCATGCGCGGCATCGGCAGCAGCACGCTGGTCGGCCGGCCGCTCGCGCGGATCCTGCACCCCGAGGAAACTGGCGATGGCGAGCATGTCGCCAAGGCAGCCGTGCGCATGCGCGGCGACCAGCATCCGCGACAGCTTCACGTCGACCGGCATGCGCGCCATCAGCCGGCCGGTCGCGGTCAGGCGCCGGCGCTCGTCCACGGCGCCGAGTTCGAGCAGCGTCTGCCAGCCGTCCGCGATCGCGCGCGGCTCCGGCGGCTCGAGGAACGGGAACTCCTCGATCGCGCCGAGCCCGAGCGAGAGCATGCGCAGGATCACGCCCGCGAGCGCGGCGCGGCGGATCTCGGGATCGGTGTACTGCGGACGCGATTCGAAATCGGCCTCCGAGTACAGGCGGATGCAGGTGCCCGCGGCGATGCGCCCGCAGCGGCCCTTGCGCTGGTCGGCGCTGGCCTGGCTGATCGGCTCGATGTGCAGGCGGTCGAGCTTCTGCCGCGGGCTGTAGCGCTTCACGCGGGCGACACCCGGGTCCACGACGTAATGGATGCGCGGCACCGTCAGCGAGGTCTCGGCGACGTTGGTGGCGAGCACGATGCGGCGCTGCGAACCGGGATGGAACACGCGGTCCTGGTCGCGCGCCGAAAGCCGCGCGTACAGCGGCAGCACTTCGGTGTGGCGATAGTCGCGCTTTTCGAGCGCCTGGTGCGCGTCGCGGATCTCGCGCTCGCCGGGAAGGAAGACCAGGGTGTCGCCGCCGCTGCGGTCACGCGCGATCTCGTCGCAGGCGGCCATGATGCCGTCGAGCACGCTGCGCTGGCCTTCGTCCTCGCCCTCGCCTTCCAGCGGGCGGTAGCGCACTTCCACGGGGAAGCTGCGGCCCTCCACTTCAACCACCGGCGCATCGCCGAAATGCGCGGAAAAGCGCGCGGTATCGATGGTCGCGGAGGTCACGACCACCTTGAGGCCGGGCCTGCGCGGCAGCAGCTGTTTCAGGTAACCGAGCAGGAAGTCGATGTTGAGGCTGCGCTCGTGCGCCTCGTCGACGATGATCGTGTCGTAGCGCGACAGCATCCGGTCCGACTGGATTTCGGCGAGCAGGATGCCATCGGTCATGAACTTGACGACGGTCGATTCGCCGACCTGCTCGCTGAACCGCACCTGGAATCCGACCACGTCGCCGAGCGGCGACTGAAGTTCCTCGGCGACGCGGCGCGCGACGGCGCGGGCGGCCAGGCGTCGCGGCTGGGTGCAGCCGACCAGGCCGCCGACGCCGCGCCCGGCGGCCAGGCACAGCTTCGGCAGCTGCGTCGTCTTGCCCGAGCCGGTTTCGCCGGCGACCACGACGACCTGATGGGCGCGGATCAGTTCGACGATGCGATCGGCCTCGGCGGCGATCGGGAGGCCGGGATCCACCGGATGACGCGCGAGCGCGGCCACCCGCGCCTCGCGTGCTGCGCGCGCGGCGGGATCATTGTTGAAGCGGATTGTCGGACGCTTTCGCAATGCCGCCTTCCATGCCGCGGGACCGGCACATTGTGAAGCCTCGACACCGCCGAAGCAGCAGCCCCGCGCGTCCTACCGGATGCGGACGCGGAATTTCACCGTGAACTGGGCGTTGTTGGCGCCGAAGGTGCCCTTGGGGTTCACGCGCAGGCCAGTGACGGCCGCATCGTAGCCGTCCGCGTCGGGCGACGGCACGTAGTTCCACGTCACGCCGCTGTCGTTGGAAAACTGCAGGTCGTCGGTGAGGTTGGCCAGGTCGACGAAGGTGTAGGTCATGCCGCTGGGCGGCGATCCGTTGCTGAACGACACCGGCCCGGAACCGGCGCCGCCGAGATCGGCGACGCGCAACACGACCTGCGGTGGCATCGGGTCGCGGACGAACACGCTGTTGGGGTCGATGGGCTTGGCGGCCGGATTGGTGACGATGACCTGGTATTCCACCACGGCGCCGGGAATGCGCTTGGGATTGACCGTCAGGTTGACCGGGTCGGAAACGACGGTCGTGAGCTTGACCACCGTCAGCGGCACCGTCTTGCTGTTGTCCCACACGCAGTTCACGGAGCTGTCGTCGGGCATCGTGATGGTCCGCGACAGGCCCGAGCCCGAGACCACCACAATACTCGAGTCGCTGGCCTTGCTGCACGCCAGTTCAACGGTGTAGGTGCCGGAAAGACCGACGGTAAAGGCTTCGCCCAGCGTGATCGTGGTGCCCGCGGCACTGGTGGCCGACGCCGGCGAGACGGTCGACGGTGCCGTCGAGCTGCCGGCCGTGGCGGTCGTGCCGCCGGAGATGGACAGCGACACCGTGTCGCCGGCGGTCGCCGTGCCTCCCCACGTTCCGCCGAGCGTGATCGCGCCCTCCACGTTGAAGCTTGCGTTGCCCGTGTGGGTGATCGTGTTCTCGACGCCTTCGTAGCCCTTCACGCTGGCGGTCCATGAACCGAGGCGCGCATTGGACGGGAGCACGTAGGTGTATTCGAACGTGCGCGTCGCGTTGACGGTGTCCTCGGCGACCTGGCCCATGGCGCCCGCGTTCACCTTGACCGTGCCGGCGGGATTGGTGATGGTGACCGTGGCGTGGTTGACGTCGTCGCTGCCGAACGGATCGCTGATCACCGCGCGGACGTAGACGGTGCCGCCCGGCAGGTAGCGTACGCTGGTGCCGGTGCCCGAATAGGCCGTGTTGTAGGCGTTGACGCTGTCGACGTTGATCACCGTGGCCGTCGCGAAGCTGACGGTGCTGCGGTTCGTCCCGTCGAACTGGTCGATGCCGAGGCTGCGGGTGCCGCTGCCGGCCGAGCTGTTGGTGACGCGCAGCACCAGGGTGTCGCCTGCCGCAAGCGCTCCGGCGGCGCCCGCGGCGACGGTGAAGGTGAAGTTGCGCAGCGTCGGCGTCGCCGAGGTGAAGTTCGGCGTGGTGCCCGCGGCAGTGCCGACCTGGGTCGTGCCGTTCTTGTACAGTTGCACCGACACGGTGCGCGCGTTGCCGATGCTGCCGTTGGCGTAGGTGATCAGCGACACCGTCACCGTCGAGCCCGGCGTCAGGACCAGCGGCTTCTTGACGGCTCCCAGCGTGAAGTCCGCGGTGGACGCCTCGTTCACCGTCATCGAGGCGTTGCCGGCCTGCCGCGTGCGGCTCATCGTCTGGTTGGCATAGACGTACAGCACCTTGTTGCCGGACGCGGCCACCTGCGACTGCAGCACGGTGACGAGCGGCGCGACCGGCGCCGCGCCGGGTCCGTTGGGATTGTTGATGGTGGCGGTGTTGTTGATCGTCATGCCGGCCGTGGCGCCGGCAGCGACGGTGACGTCGAAGACGATGGTGGCCGTGCCATTGGCGGGGATGGCGATGCCGGTGACGTTGAGGTATCCGGTTCCGTTGGCGCCGCCTCCGCCCGTGGATGCATTCGTGCTGCCCGCCGGCACGCTCACCACGTTGAAGCCGGTGACGTTGGCGGGAATGTCGTCGGTGACGCTCACTCCGTAGGCGGCGGCGCCCGCGCTTTCGGCCAGCGTGACCGTGTAACGCAGCGTGTCGCCCGGCGCGGCGTCGCCACCGTTGAGGTCGACCACGTCCTTCGTCGTGCCCGCGCCCGAAAGATCGGCGTGCAGCACGGTCGCGGTATCGATGTTGCCCACCTGCGCGGCGCCCCCGTTGACGTTGGGGTTCGCGACCTGCGCCTGGTTGGCCACGCTCGTGCCGAGCGAGCCGCCCACCGCGACGGTGAGCGTGATCGCCGGCAGGCTCGAACTGGCGGGCACCCCGGCGCCATTGGTGCACGTGACAACCTGCCCTGCCGCGCCGCAGCTCCAGCCCGTGCCGGTGGCCCCGGCGTAAGTGAGCCCGGCAGGCAGCGTATCGGTCACGGTCGTCGTGCCTGCCACGGCGGACAGGCTGTTGTTGGTGACGACGAGGGTGTAGCTGCCGTTCGTGCCGGCGGTGAAGTTGCCGGAATGCGATTTCGCGATCGACAGCACCGGCAACCCGACCAGGAAGGCCGTGTTCGCGACATGCGTGACCTGGCCCTCGGTGCCTTCGTTGCCGGTCACCGTCGCCGTCCAGTTGCCGACGGCTGCGTTGCCTGGCAGCGCGTAGGCATATTCGAACGTACGCGAGGCCACGCCGGAATCCGCGACCTGGGTCATCACCAGGTTGTTCGCCTGCACCACGCCGTTCGCGTCGGTCAGCTTGAGCGACGCGGCGTTGACGTCGTAGCTGCCGAAGGGATCGCTGATGACCGCGCGCACGTAGGCCGTCGCGCCCTGGGTGAACGAGGACAGCGTCGCGTTCGAAGGGTACGCCGCCGAGTAAAGACCGGCGCTGTCCACGCTGATCACGGTGCTCGCGGTGAACGTCATCGTGCTGGAACCGGGGCCGGCCACCCGCTGCGATACCGCGATTCGCCGGTTCGCCGTGCCGTTGCCGTTGGCGACGCGGAAGTTGAGCCCGTTGGCCGGGTTGATTGTCGTGGCGGGAATGTTGATGGTGTAGGTGCGAAGCTGCGTTCCGCTGTTGCCGACGATGTTGACGGCGGCGGAAGTCGCGATCGGCGTCCCGCCATTGAGCAAGGTCACCGTAGTGGACCGGATGTTGCCCGCGGTCCCGCTGAGGCCGTTGCCCGACGGCGCGACGACCAGCTGCACGGTCACCGCCTGCGCCGGGAGTTGCAGGGTCTTGCCCGTCGCCACGCCCGGGGTCATGGTCCAGGTGCTGTTCGCGCCGCCATTGATGGTGACCGGCGTGACCGTGTCGGCGCCCTGCGGCGTGCGGCTCGAGGTGCCGTTGTCGTAGGCGTAGAGCACCTTGTTGCCGGACGCGGCGACCTGCGATTGCGACACCACCACCGTCGGCGCGGCGACGCTTCCACCGGTGCCGCCCGGCACCACGATCGTCGCCGTGTTGTCGATCGCGGTCCCGGGCGTCGCGCCCGCGGCCACGGTGACGTCGAGGACGATCGTGACCGTGCCGCCCGCCGGGATCGCGATACCGGTGATGTCCAGGTAGCCCGTCCCGTTCGCCCCGCCGCCGCCTGTCGAACTGTCCGTACTGCCCGCCGGCTTGCTGACGACGCTGAAACCGGTGACGTTGGCCGGGATGTCGTCGGTGACGCTGGCATTGGACGCAGCCGCGCCGCCGCTTTCCGCCAGGGTGATCGTGTAGCGCAGCGTGTCGCCGGGGTCCGCGTCGCCGCCGTTGAGGTCCACGACGGTCTTGGTGGTGCCGGCGCCGGAGAGGTCCGGGTGCAGGATCGTCGTCGCGTCGCTGTCGGAATTGTTGGCGGCGACGTTGTCGAAGACGCCGTTGGACACCGTGGCGACGTTGTTGACGGACGCCGGCGCCCCGGAATCGATCGTCACGCCGACGATGATCGACGGCAGGTTCGCGCCGCTGGCGACGCTGGACGTCGTGGTGCACGTCACCGTGGGTGCGCTGTAGCTGCAGCTCCAGCCGGTCCCGGATGCGGACGCGTAGGTCAGCCCGGTGGGGATGGTATCGGTGACCGTGGTCGTCCCGGTGGCCGGCTGCGGCCCGTTGTTGTGGACCGCCAGCGTGTAGCTGCCGCTCCCACCGGCCGCCCAGGTTCCCGAATGCGTGCTGTCGATCGCGAGGTCGGCGACCGGTTCGTTGGTCACGCTGATGATCTGCGCGGTGAGGTAGACGTCGTCGTCGCCGGTCGAATAGAACGTCGTCGCGGTCGTCTGGCCCGCCGAGAGGTAGGCGCTGACATCGTAGGTATCGATGTCGACGCCCCACGAGGAACTGTTGCCGTCGGTGTTGATGGTGGAGTTGTACTGGTTGCCCGCCGGGCTGTAGGCATCGGTCAGCGCGTTGCCGTTGAAGCTGGTCGATTCGCTATAGCCGTTCAGCGCGGTGCTGATGTCGGGATCGCCGCCCCAGGTGATCGCGGTGTACTTGCCGTCGATCCCGCTGGCCGGGATCTTGAAGTTGCCCGGGGTCTTGGTGATGCTGCTTCCGTAGACGTGCTCGAGGCCGTCGAAGATGTTGATGACGCGCAGCGGCTCCGTCGACTTCTCGTAGACCACCACCAGGCCCCAGCCGGCGATCACGCCCTGGTAGGTGCAGTACAGGGCGCCCCCCGGCGTGTCGGTGACCTGCGCGTTGAGCCCGCCGAAGGTGTAGGTGCCGTTGCCACCCACGTAGGCGGTGACGTCGACGACGCCACCGAAGTAATTGTAGTCCTGGCCCAGGAAGGTCAGCGTGTCGTTGTACTGGCTGTCGGCGGAAAGCGAATAGCCGTTGAAGGTGATGTCGTAGTCGGCGGTATCCCCGTCGCCCACGAAGTACAGGTAGGCGGCGCGGATCGTGGCGCCGGCCGGCACGCCGCTGATGGCGGCCGAACTGCTCGACTGGATGGCGCAGGGATCGACACCGTTGGGCTGGGTCCGCAGGCTGCCGCCGGTCACGACATAGTTGATGTTGCCGGCGAGGCTCTTGGTGTTGGAGATCGTCGGCGTCGCGAGGGCCGGCGAGGCCAGCGCCCCCAGCAGCCACCAGGCGCATGCAAACGCCCACGCCGGCCAGCGGCATGGCCATCCCGGGCCACTTGTTTTCCCCCTGCGCAACACGCCCTCCCCTGTGACGCGAACCGCCGGCGGGCCGGTGGCGCGCCTCCCGGTATCCTGGGCATCAGGAAATAGCGCGATCCGGCTCCAGGCGCAACCCTTGCGCCCGCCACGCCGGCGGGTTACTCGATCCGCATCCGCAACTTGATCGTGAATTGCGCGCTGTCGGCGTTGAGCGCGCCCTTGGGGTTGATCCGCACGTTCGTCACCGCGGGATCCGTGCCATTGCCGCCGATGGCGGGCGTATACGTCCAGGTCGCGCCGCCATCATTGGAAAATGCGATGTCGTCGCCGGTGTTGCCCAGCGCGGTGAATGTGTAGGTCATCCCGCTGGCGGGCGAGCCGTCCACGTACTTCACGGGCCCGGAGCCGGACGCACCGATGTCGGCCACGCGCAGGTCCATGTGCGCAGGCACCTGGTCGGCAATGAAGATCGTGTTGCTGTCGACCGGATTCGCGGCGGGGTTGGTGACGATGATCTGGTATTCGACGATCGCGCCGGGAATCGCTTTCGGGTTCGTCGTGCCGTTGACGGGATCGGAGACCGTCGTGGAGAGCTTCACCACCGTCAGCGCCACCGTTTTCGAGTTGCTCCAGGCGCAGGCCACCCCGCTGTCCGACGGCATGGCGATGGTGCGCGACAAGCCGGTGCCGCTCACCGTCACCGTGCCGCCGTCCTTGGTGCGCGTGCAGGCCAGGGAAATGGTGTAGTTGCCCGCGCTGCCGCTGGTAAACGCTTCGGCGAGCGTCAGCGTGGTGCCGCCCGACGCTACGGCCGTCGCTGCCGTGGTGCCGCCCCCCGCGGTCGATGTACCGGCGGCATTCGTGATCGCGCCGCCGATGGTGAGGCTGACGCTATCGCCTGCGTTGGCACCCGGGCCCCAGCTCTTGCCGAGCGACACGCCGCCCTGGATGACGAAGCCGACGTTCCGGACGTCCTGCACCTTGTCCTCGACGCCCTCCTTCGCCGTGATCTTCGCGGTCCAGCCGCCCCACGGCGCGTTGCCGGGCACGATGAAGATGAACTCGTAGGAACGGCTGCCGTCCAGCAGGTTCGCGTCGGCCAGTGGCGTCATCGTGCCGGTGGCCACGGTCGCTCCCGAAGGATCGGTGATCGTGACCGGGACGCTGCTGATGTCGTCGGAGCCGAACGGATCGCTGACCGTCGCCCGTACGTAGACCGCGTCGTTCGCGATGTATGCCGCCCTCTGCGCGTTCCCGGCGGACGCCGGCTGCGCGTACACGTCGGCGGCGTCGATCTTGATGACGGTGGTCGTATTGAAGGTGAGGTAGCTATAAGGGTCCTGCGGCGCTCCCGGAATCGCGGCGTAGCGCTGGTAGACGGCGATGTTGTTGCCGTTCGTGCCGCTGCGGTTCTGTATCCTAAGATAGAGCGACTGCCCCGGATTGAGCGTCGGCGGGCTGGAGATGCTGAAGCTGATCGCCTTGTCGGCCGGCGTCGCGTTGTTGACAGTCACGACCGCCGTGGTCCCGAGCTGCGTGCCGGCATTGGTGTAGAGCCCGACCCAGACCGTCCTGGACGTCCCGAGATTCGATCCGGCGGTCGCCATCACGATATTGCCGGTGATCGTGCCCGGCAACGCCAGCGTCCTGTCGGTCGTAACGACCGGATACATCTCCCAGTCGACGAAGGCGTTGCCGTTGGCGATCGCCACCGCCGTGCCATCGTTCGTCGGGCGCGCGCGGCGCAGCTGGCTGGTGATTCCGCTGTCGTTGCGCAGGTACAGGTACTTGTCGCCGTTCGCGACCGGTGCCGGGACCGTCACCGTGACCTGCGGCGCCACCGCCGACGCGTTGCTGCCGCCCGGGTTGGTGATGACCGCAATATTGTCGATGGTGGACGCATTGGGGGCCGCAGCCGCGATGGTCACCTGGTAGACGACGGTCGCAGTGCCGTTGGCCGGGACGGTGATGCCGCTGATGGCAAGCTTGCCGGTATTGTTCGCGCCGCCGGTCGTGGTGGATGTATCGATGCTACCGGCCGGCTTGCTGACCACGGTCAGGCTGCCCACGCGCGCCGACATGTCGTCCGCGATCGAGACGTTGTTCGCGACCGAACCGGCGCTTTCCTTGAGGGTGATGGTGTATTCCAGGACGTCGCCGCGCTCCGCATCGCCGCCGTTGAGGTCCATCACCGTCTTGGTCGACGTCGACAGCACCGGGAACGGCGCCGCGACCGTGAAGTTGCCGGTGAGGCTGTGGAAGACCTCGTGTTCGGTGCCCTCCCACGCGGTCACCTTGGCGCTCCAGCTGCCCAGCGACGCCGTGGCGGACGGCACCGTATACGCGTAGACGAAGGTCTTGGTGGTCGTCGTCGTGAGCGCCGGCACCTCGCTCATGTTGGCCGTCGTCTGCCCTGCGCCGCTGGCGTTGGCGATCGCGATCGAGGGGGTCGTGCCGCCCGGCGACGTATTGATGTCGCCGCTGCCGAAAGGGTCGCTCACGACCGCGCACAGGTACACCGTGCTGCCGGCCTGGTACGGTGCGGTGAGCTCCGGGCCGCTGCACGTCGCATCGCCGTATTCCTTGACGGACTCGACCTTGATGACCGTGGAATTGGCGAGCGTGGCGGTGCTGCGCGTGCCGCCGGAGTACTGCTCCACCCAGAGATAGCGATTGTCGTTGCTGCTTGGATTGATGATGCGAAGGCGCAGCGTATTCCCGGCGGGAACGGTCGCCCCGCCGGAAACCACGGTCAGGTTCAGCGTGGACACCGTGTAACCGTTGTACTTGAAGCTTGGGTTGGATCCCGTGTTGGTCGCAATGACGGCATTGGTGGTGCCGTTGCGAAGCTCCGCAGTCCAGAAGGCGTCGTCGTTGGTCCGGCAAGTCTGGGAGCCCGAGGTGTTTCGGCTGCACTTCACCAGCAATTGGATGCTGACCGTGGAATTCCCCGCGAGCGTCACGCTGCCCGGCAGGACGATATCCCAGTCCTCGCCGGTGTTGGAACGGGAAATGTAGCCTGCGGTGCCGCCTCCGGTTTGCTTCGTACGCGACAGGGCGAGGCTGTCGTAGACGTAAAGCACCTTCCCCGATACCGGCGCCGCCGACTGCGACACGGTGACCGTCGGCGCCACCGCCGTCCCGCCGGTGCCGTTCGGGTCCGGATTGTCGATGGTCGCGGTGTTGTCGATCGTGGTTCCGGCAGTCGTCCCCGCGCTGAGGGTGACGCGATACACGATGGTGGCACTGCCACTGGCGGGCACGGTGATGCCGCCGATGGCGAGCCTGCCGGCACCGTTGGCTCCGCCGCCAGTCGTCGATGTATTGGTGCTGCCTGCCGGGCTGCTGACCACGGTCAGGCTGCCCACGTGCAGCGGCATGTCATCGGCAACGGAGACGTTGCCGGCCGCGATGCCCGATGTTTCATTCAGGGTGATCGTGTACTCGAGCACGTCTCCCGGCTGCGCGTCCCCGCCGTTGAGGTCCACCACGCTCTTCGTCGACGTCGACAGGTTGGAATGGAGGATGGCGGTAGGGTCGCCGGTGGTGCTGACGGCGCTGTTCGGGCACACGCCGTTGGCCGCGACCTCGCAGACGTTGAAGACCAGCGTCGAGGTGGTCGGGTCGGTGACCTCGGCATTGTTGGTGATCGTCGAGGGTGCGTTGCCCGCGATGCTGACGTTGATCGTGATCGGCGGGAATGTCTTCGACGTCGTCAGGTCCTGGAGCGAGGTCGCGTCGCAGGTCACCACCTGCCCCACGGCCGAGCAGCTCCAGCCGGTACCGCTCGCCGACACGTAGGTCAGCCCGGTGGGCAAGGTATCGACGACGCGAACCGGTTGCGGCTCCGTCGGCGGATTGACCTCGGGATAGACGACGGTGTTGGCGACGTTGATAGTGTACGCGCCGGTGCCACCCGCCTTGAAGACGCCGGTGTGCGTCTTGACCAGCGAAAGGCCGATCGTGTGGTACTTGACGCCGAACAGCACGCCCTGCAGGCCGTTGCCCAGCATCGTGGCCGTCACCGTGCCCGGGCTGTTGTCGGTGGTGAAGACATAACTGCCTTCGCCGTCGCCGCCCGCGTCCGTGCCCGCGATGTCGACGGTCTGGGTACCGGTGCTGCTGCCCACGATGGTCGGAGGGCTCAGCGTGGGCATGTTGCGTGCGGGGTTGGATTCGCCCGGCGCACTGACCAGGCTCCAGTTGGCGCCGGTCGTGGTGAAGGACAGCGTTTCGCCGGCATTGCTCGATTCGCCGTCGGCCGCCACGAACACGAACGGCAGTTCGGTAGAGCCGTTGGCGTGCAGGATCAGGTTGGACAACGCCACCGTGTCCTGCGGTGCATTCTGGTTGTTCGTGTCCTGGTAAAGGATCGGCTTGCCGGGAATATTGTTGAAGGCGCTGTTGCCGAAGGCCGCGCCGCTCCACGAAGGCACGGCGACCGCGTACATGTTGTTGCCGGCGGTGTTGCCAGGCGTGATCTTCAGGTTGAAGGTGAGGTAGGCGCCGCCGCGCAGGTTGACCTGGAAGCCCTGGCCGGATCCGGTCTTGGCCGCGGTCAGGTTCAACCCTGTGAAATCGATCCAGCAGTAGGCGCCGAAATCGACCGGACCGTCCGCGCCTTTCGTCGTGGCCGGGGCACAGGTCGTGACGGTCTGCGCCCATGCCGCCTGTCCCGGCGCCAGCCAACCGAACAGCACCAGGGCAATGAGGGGCAGGGAGAGGAAGCGCCGTGGCTTCAGCCATGCCGAGTGCGCGACGGCAGGGCATGCCAGCACGAGCAGGAATCGAACGACCGCAAATACGGACCGCACTTCGACGATGTTCCGGAAGAACCGGCGACCACCTGCAAGCAAAACCCTGCGCCCCCTGTTGCGCAGCCCCCGGAGACCGGGACCCTCGATTACGTCACCATACTATCGATGCTGCGTCGCCGCCTGCGACAAAGGTCATGGTCGGCGAAACGAAGCGCCCCACGATGCGCTCTACTCGATCCGCATGCGCAGCTTGATCGTGAATTGCGCGTTGCTGGCGTTGAACGCGCCCTTGGGGTTGATCCGCACGTTCGTCACCGCGGGATCCGTGCCATTGCCGTCGATGGCGGGCGTATACGTCCAGGTCGCGCCGCCATCATTGGAGAATGCGATGTCGTCGCCGGTGTTGCCCAGTGCCGTGAAGGTGTAGGTCATCCCGCTGGCGGGCGAGCCGTTCACGTACTGCACGGGCCCCGACCCGGGCGCGCCGATGTCGGCCACGCGCAGGTCCATGTGCGCCGGTACCTGGTCGGCGATGAAAATCGTGTTGCTGTCGACCGGATTCGCGGCGGGATTGGTGACGATGATCTGGTATTCGACGATCGCGCCGGGAATCGCCTTCGGGTTGGTCGTGCCGTTGACGGGATCGGAGACCGTCGTGGAGACCTTCACCACCGTCAGCGGCACGGTCTTGCTGTTGGTGAAGGTACAGGTCACCGACGCGGCCGGCATGGTGATCGTCCGGCTCAGGCCAGTGCCGACCGGGGTCACGGTGGTGCCGTCGCTGTCCTTCGTACAGGCCAGCGTGATCGTGTAATCCCCGGCCAGGCCCGTGGTGAACGCTTCCGTCAGCGTAATCGTGGCGCCGGTAGCCGCGTTGGAAGTCGCCGGCGTCAGCGTCGACGGCGCCGTCGAACTACCCGCGACTGCGCCGGTGCCACCGCTGATGGTGAGCGTGACCGCATTCCCCGCCGTTGCGCCGGCGCCCCATGTCTTGCGTAGCGTGACGCGTCCGCCGACCGCGAACGTGCCGTTGCCGGTATGGGTGATGGTGCCTTCCGAACCTTCGTTCGCGGTGACGCTCGCCGTCCAGGTGCCGGTCGGCGGGCTCGCCGGGACCGTGTAAGCATACTCGTAGACGCGGGTGGCGCCCGAGGTCGTCTTCGTATGCGTACCGTTGACCAGCGTGGCGGTCGTGACGGTGGTGCCGCCGGGGTTCTTGATGATGACGCTGCCGCCGCTGATGTCGGCGAACCCGAATGGATCGCTGACCGACGCGCGCACGTACAGCGTATCGCCCTGCCCGTAGGACGTCGCCTGGGTCGTCGCAGGGTACGCGGCCGAATAAATGTTCACGCTGTCGACGTGGACCACCGTCGGCGTGCTGATCGTGACCGTGCTGCCGCTGCCCGCATTGAACTGCTGGAACAGGATGGAGCGGTCGTTGCCGCCCGTGTCGGAATCGTTGTAGATGCGCAGCACCAGCTGGTCGCCCACGGCAAGGTTGCCGGCGGTACCGAAGCTCGGCGCGGTGATCGTGAAGGACTGCTTGGCCAGCGTCGTCGCCGAGAAGGTGACAGTGCCGCTCTGCGCGCCGATCTGCGTGTCGGTGACGCCGACGCGCTTGTACAGCTTGACGTAGACGTTGCGGGTCGTGGTCGTGGTGCTGCCATTCCGCGCCAGCCACAGGTCGACGTTGATCGTGCTGCCGGCCGCGATGTTGAGGCCGCTGGAGACGCCGGCCAGCACGAAGTCGTGGTAGACGTTGGCGCCCGAGCTGGTCGTGTTGGACGCGGTCGTCGACTGCGCGACGCGGGTCATGGTGTCGTTCGCGTAGACGTACAGGATCTTGTTGCCGGAAGCAGCGACCTGCGACTGCGACACGGTGATCGAGGCGGTCTTGACGGCGCCATTGCCCGCCGGGTTGGTGATCGTGGCCGTGTTGTCGATGACCAGTCCGGCGCCGGCGCTGCCGGAGACCTGGACGTCGAACACGAGGTTGCAGGTCGCGCCGCCGGCCAGGCTCAGGCCGGTGATGGTGAGGGTCCCGCCGGCCACGGACGCCGTGCCGGTGCAGGTGCTCAGGCCCGTGTTGAGGCCGGTGAGCCCGGTCAGTCCCGTCGGCAGCGGATCGCTGACCGTGACCCCGTTGGCGGCGTAACCGGCGGATTCCTTCACGGCGATGGTGTAGCGCAGCGTGTCGCCGGGATTCGCATCGCCTCCGTTGAGGTCGCTGACGGTCTTCGTCGACGTCGACAGGTCGGGATGCCGGATGATCGCGGTATCGGTGTTGCCGAGTTTCTGGAGCCCGGCAGCGATGGTCGAATTGCCGACGGACGCTTGGTTGTCGACGGAACTTCCCATGTTGCCGGCGACCGCAACGGTGAGGGTGATGGGCGCCATGCTGCCGCTTGCGGCGATGCTCGAGCCGCTGGTACAGGTGACTATCTGGCCCGCCGAACTGCATGACCATCCGGTTCCCGTGCCCGAAACGAAGCTCAACCCCGAGGCAAGGGTGTCCTTCACCGTGGTGGTACCGGTAATGGTGGTGGCGCCCGTATTGCTGACGACCAGCGTATAGCTGTTGTTGGTGCCGGCGGTAAGGTCACCCGCGTGGGATTTGACGATGGCCAGCGCCTTGGGGACGACGTCGAAGGTCCCGCTACCGATGCGCGTCGCGAGCGATGGGCTTTCGGTGCCTTCGACGGCTGTGACGGTAGCGGTGTATGTGCCGTAAGCCGGGCTTGCGGGAACGACGTACGACGCTTCGTATACTTTCAGTTCCGGTGCATTCGGCGATTCGGTCTTCTGCACCCACCCCGTCGTCGCGATCGTCGCCCCGGACGGATCCTTCAATACCAGCGATGCGTTGTTGACGTCGGCCTCGCCGAAAGGATCGCTGACGACCGCGCGGATGTAGACGGTGGTGCCGGGTTCGAAGGCGGTTTTCTCGCTGCCACCCGGATAAGCCGCCGAATAAAGCTTCACGCTATCGACATTGATGACGGTATCCGTGTTGAAAGTGATGGTGCTTCGGTTTGCCGTGGTACTACGACTGTAGACCCGCAGGTCGCGGTTGTTGCTGGCGATCCGGAGCGTGAAACCGGAACCAGCGGCGAAGGTGGTATTAGGAATCGAAACCGCCCAGGTCCTGTTGCTCGTCGTGGTGCTCACTCCCTGGCTGGTCGACGACGCGATGGGCGTGCCACCGTTGAGGAGCGTTACCGTGACGTTCGCGGTGTTGTTGGAACTCCGCGTCCGCAGCACGACGTTGACGGTCTGAGCCGGGAGGACCAGATTCTTCGCCAGCACCGGGGTCAGGGCCCAGTCCTTCGAACTACCTGCGCTGACCGTGATGTAGTTGCTGCTGGTGTTCGGCTGGGGAACGCGGGACAGGCTCTGGTTCGGCGCGTCCTGGTTGTCGTAGACATACAGGATCTTCTGCCCCGCGGTGGCCACCTCCGAGGGCAGGATCGTCAAGGACACCGAAGCGGGCGCCGCGCCCGGGCCAGTCGGGTTCGCTATCGTTGCGATATTGTCCACGCTGTCGCCCGGGTCGCCTACCACGGTCGCGCGGAACACGATGGTCCGCGTCTGGCCCGACGGGACCGTGATGCCCGAGATGTTCAGGATCCCCGTGTCATCCGTGCCGCCCGAACCCACCGAGTTGTCGGTGGCCCCAGCCGGGATGCTGGAGACGAACAGATTGTCCAGGTTGGCGTCCAGATCATCGACGACCGAGACGCCAGTCGCATTTACGCCGAACGCGCCTGTTTCCTTCAGCGTGATCGTGAACTCAAGCACGTCTCCCGGCCGGACGTCACCACCATTGAGATCCACCACCGATTTGGTGGAAGTCGACAGGTTCGATCCGCGCACCGTTACGGTGTCCGTCGACGTGGAGTTGCCGCCGGTACCGTCGAACATGGGATGGGTGACCGTCGCGGTATTCTGCGTCGAGGCCGCCGCGCTGCCGTCCACGGCTACGGTCAACGTCAGCGCCGGCAAGTGGGCGTTGAGGGCGATGCTCGGCGCGCTGTTGTTGCACGTTACCGTCTGCCCGACCGCGCTGCAGGTCCAGCCGGTACCCGTGCCCGAGACGAACGTGAGACCCGTCGGGAGGACATCCGTGACGGTCGCGGTGCCGACGGCGATCTCCGGGCCCAGGTTCTGGACATCGATGTTGTAGCTGCCGTTCTGGCCGGCGGTGAAGTTGCTGCCGTTGTGGGTCTTGACGATGGCCAGGTCGGCGACGGGCGTATTCGTCGTGCTGATGATCTGGGTGCTCAGGAAGACCGCGTCGTTGCCCGAGCTGTACTGGATGGTCGCGCTGCTCTGCCCTTCGAAGAGATAAGGCGTGACGTCGAAGGTGTCGATGTCGGCGCCGTACGTCGTCGTCGAGCAGGACGACGGCGTGCCCATCGTCGAGTTGTACATGTTGTCGACGTCGTCGCAACCCGGGTTGCTCAGGTCATGCCCGTCGAACGTCAGCGCCTCGGTGTATCCGTCGAGGGGGAACGAGGAGTTCGTGTCCGGATCGCCTTCCCAGGTGATCACCGAAACCTTGCCGTCGAGCAGGTCGGGCACGCGGAAGCCGGTCTGCGTGGTCGTCACCGCGCTGCCGCGGAACAGCTGCAGGCCGTCATAGACCCGCGTGTAGCGGTAAGGCTCCGACGCATTGCGGTACACCACCACCAGCGCCCACGCCGACATGACGTTCTGGCCCGTGCAGTACTCGCCGCCGCTGTCCACCGCCAGGCCGCCGAACGTGTAGTTGCCGTTGCCGGTCACCATCGAGGTGACGTCGTAGAAGCCGCCGAAGAAGCTCTTGGTCGTGTACGTCTCGGTGAACCGGTCCCCGGCCAGGGCGGTGATGTTGGTGGTCGAGGTCAGCGAGTTGCCGGCGTTGAAGCCCACCGTGTAATCGGTGGTGGTGCCCGACCCGCCCCAGTAGAGATAGGCGGCCGCGATCGTCGAGCCGGCGGGGATGCCGGACAGCGTGGCGGTGCGCGTCGCGACCAGCGAACAGGCGTTGGTCGTGTTGCTCGCGGAGCGGAGCGAGCCGCCCGTCATCACGTAGTTGTGGGTGCCGGCGAACGTGGCGCGCGGCGTGGTGTTGTTGAACGCCGCGCGGGCCGGCAGCGCGACCGTGCACAGCGACAGCAGCGCCAGCACCGGGACCGCCGCGCGGACCACCGCATGGAAACGATTGCACGACCAATCGAGCCAACGACTGCAGGAACCCTTCAACACGATCCGCCGACTCCGGTTGATGCTGCCTTAGTGCTGCGCCGCGGCGGCGGACGCGCCGACGCGGTCGAGGCCGAGCGAGTGCTGGTCGAACTTCATGCGGAACACCAGGTACGCGCCCTTGGCCGTGTAGTGCGAAGCTTCGAAATCCCTGTCGTTGAAGCCGCGGATGTTGTAGCCGACGCTGACCCAGGCATTCGTGAAGGGCGTGAAGCCCACGCTCGGGCCGAAGGCCCAGGCGTAGGAATTCTGGCTCCAGGAATGGAGGACGCTGGCGCGCAGGCCGATGTCGATGCGCGAGGTGAGGTCGAAGCGGCCCTCGATCCCCAGGATGTCCGTGTAGCCGGCGTAGTCGTCGCCGTCGTAGCTGTCGAGGACGTACTTGGAACCGTAGTAGAGCGAGAGCTGGCTGCGCTGGTAGAGGTCGAGCACGCTGCCCTTGCCGTCGCCGCCGTCTTCGCCGCGCCACGCGTCGGAGGCGTAGTTCAGCGCGAAGTTGTTGACCAGGCGCGTCGAGCGCGCATCGCCGTTCGCGGCGATGGACGCCTGGCCCATGACGCTTTCGCCCGTGCCCGACTGCAGCCCGTCGTAGTGGAACTCGAGCTTGTCGAGCATGGACCACTCGCTGCCCAGCGGGCGGAAGGCCCAGGACAGCTGCGCGTCGGCAAGGATGCCGGTGCTGCCGTCGGCATTGCGCTGCGTGAAGGCCTGCGCGCTGGCGGACAGCGCGACGCCGTCCTTGACCTGGCGCAGGAACGCGGTGGTGAAGCCGTAGCGATCGTTGCTGTCGGACTGCCGCGCTTCGACGCGCGCGTTCCAGCCCCACAGCTCGTTCTGGTAGCTCACGCCACCGGACACCGCGACGAAGTTCTCGGTCAGCGCACCGCCATCGCGGATGCCGCCCGCCTGCACCGGCTGCGACGGATCGACCACCAGCGGCGCATTGCCCGACTGGTTGAACGCCTGGCTCGAATCCACGGCGGTATCCACGCGCCAGTGCTCGTTGATCGTGAACTTCTGGTCCAGGCCGAGCAGCGCGAACGTGCGCGGGCCGTACTCGCTGATCTGCGACTGGTTCAGCGTGGTCTTCAGCGTGGCGTCCTTCCAGGGCGTCGCCTCGATGCCGAGGCGCGTGGTGGACGTATCGCGGTCCTTGCCGTCGGTGAATTCCTGCGCGGCCACGACGCGGAACGCCTCGTTGATGCGGTACGAGGCGTTCAGCGCCAAGCGGGTCGGGAAGTCGACGCTTTCGTTCTTGCCGGGCAGGCTGAAATCGAGCTGCGCGCCCAGCGTCAGGCGCGAGCCGAGGAAGCTCTTGTCGGCGCCGAGCGTCAGCTGGCGGGACTCGGCCACCTTGCCGTCCGCCGCCTCGTCGTGGGCCCACTGCAGCCCGGCCTTGGCCTTCCAGCCGTCCCCGCGGTATTCGACCTGCGCCTGCGCGACGTTGCGCGCGCTGTCGTCGCCCAGGTTCTCGAGGCGGTAGACCTCGCCCTGCAGCGAGAATTTCTGGTCGATGCGGTATTGGCCCTGCACGCCGGCCTTGAACGTGCCGGATTCCGTGGCGTTCTGCTGGCCCAGCCCGAAGGCGCCGGCCTGCCGGCGGGTGTACGCGAGCAGGCTCAGCGCTTCGGTACGGTGCGCCCATTCGACGAGCCAGGCGTTGCCGGAGACGTCCGCGGCGTCGCCACGGCTCGTCGCCGCCTCGGCACGCACTTCGTCGCGCTCGGAGATGCGGAACTTCGCGTCCACGCCGGCGAGCTGGCTGCGGCCTTCCGCGCCGTCGTCGCTGATATAGCTCACGCCGGCCTCGAGGCGGTCGCCCATCAGCTTCACGCCGACGCGGCCGCCCGCATCGAGGAATTCCTCGCTCGTGCCGCGCGTCTCGTACTCGGCCACGATCCAGTTGGGATTGAGGTCGAAATCGCGGCTGGCGATCGGCTCGCGGAAGAAGAGCGTGCCGTTGTCGTAGTCGATGTCGTAGTCGATGTGGCGGACCATTTCCTTCGACGAGACGATCTGTTCGCTGTGGTAGCGGTCGCGCGTTTGGACGGTGATGCGCTCGCTGTTGAGGACGATCCCGGCCCTGCGCAGGCGGTACAACCCGGAGGTGCCGTCGCCCTGGATCTCGTCGCGCGCATACGACTGCGCGGTCTTCGCCGCGAAGCCGGTGACCTCGAGCATCGGCCCGTGGTATTCGACCTTGGCGCCGTTGAGCCTGCGCTGGTAGCGGGACAGTTCGGATTTGCCCAGGCCCGTGTCGAAGTCGCCGAAGAGCGCGTAGAACTGGTCGCGCTCCAGCTTCAGGTACAGCTTGCGCGCGCTCGACGCGTCGTAGCCCTGCTGGCTGCCGTCGCCGTAGAGCGTGTAGTACTGGCCCGGGTCGATCGTCGACAGCAGGCTCTGGTTGCGCAGGCGGTCGGTGGGCTTGCCGCTGTCGTAGGAGAGGGTGAGCAGCCACTTGCCGAGCACCCGGCCCTTCGCGTACAGCGCGGCCTGGCCGTCGCCGCGCACGCCCTTGCCGTCCTCGCCCGGCTGCAGGGCGCTCATGTTGTCCTTCAGCGTGTCGTAACCGACGCTACCCTTGGCGAAGCCGACCACGATCCAGTCGCGCGGCGCGGACTTCAGCCACGCCTGCACCTGCTGTGCCTGGGCCTGCAGCTGCAACCGGTTGTCGGTCCCGAAGCTGAAAGCCAGCGTGGCGTTGCCCGCGGTGCTGGTGGGCTCGAGTTCGATGTAGGCGATGCCGTCGTCACCTTCGATCCGCCACGTCGGCTTCACGCGGTCGAGGCCTGCGAAGGCGCGCTGCTGTTCGTTCGCCACGCTGCGGGCCGGTTCATACGGTTCCGACACCGAAAAATCGCCGGACAGGCCTTCGTGCAATGGATGGCCGCTCGAATCCAGGATGCGGACCGCAATCACCGGCCTGGTCACGCCGTCGGCGACGAGGATCGATTGTTCGGGCACGAACTGCGCCTTCGCCGCCAGCGTCGCGTAGCGGATGTTGCGGGACAGGGTCGCCACCGTCGCGCCGGCCTCGTCGACCACCCGCGCTTCGATGGCATTGTCGCCATCCTTCAGGGGCAGGGCGCTCCAGGTGTCGACCACGACGCCATCGGGCGAGGCCAGGCTGCCGTCGTACAGCAGCGGATCTACGTCGGCGCCGTTGACGCGCAGCACGACGGTTTGCTGGCGCGCGTGCTTCACCACCACGCGCGTCACCGGGGCGCGGGGGTTGTAGCCCGGCGCGGGGAACAGGATCTCGTTACCCGCGGATTGCCCCCTCAACCAGTCGGTCTTGCCGCCGCCAGCCGTGATCGTGTCGAGGATTTCCTTGCGCTTTTTCTCCTGCTCAGCAAACGGCGAAGCCGCCGGCCCTGCGGCGGCGGCTGTGACGGTCGTGGCGACGCGCCCGCTGTCTGCTGGCCCTGGCGGCGACCCGCATGCGAGGGTCGCTCCGGCGGGCGGCGTCTGTTGTCGCTGTCCCCCCGCCTCGAACATCGCGACGGCCTTCGCGACATAGCCTGCGGCGGGGCATGCGCCATCGGGCGCGAGCGCGAAGGCGATCGTGCGATGCCATCCGGAACCCGGATCGCCAATGCCGAAAATCGCCACGCCGTCATTGATCGACGGATCCGCGGCAGGAGCGCCATCGACGGTCGTCGAGCCCGGCACGAACCGGGTGCTCCCGGGCAGCATCAACATCGCCCGAAGCTTCGAAACCGGCAGGCCGTCGCCGTCCAGCTCGAGGGTGTAGTGCAGCCCGTCGGCCCGCGCTTCCGCGCGAAGCCGTGCGCCGGCCGCGCCCGCCGCGGGCGCCTTCGAACGCAGGAAGAAATCGGCGCGGACCAGGCTGCCGCCCTGCGCTTCGACGAACTGCGAGTCCGCACGGCCGGCGAAGCGCGTGTTGGCGATGCACGGCGCGATTTCCATTCCCGCCGGAATGCTCGCCGGGTCGACCTGCGCCACATGCGTCCCGGGACGCACGCCCTCGATGTGGTAGGCGCCATTCTCGTCGGTCGCGACGAAGGTGCCGTCCTCGAGCATGACGCGCACGCGCGCGATGCCCTCGCGCTTGCCCGGCGCGGTGTTGCAGGTGGCGTCTTCCATGACCCGTCCGATGATCGTGAACCGGGTCATGTCAAGCGATTCGCGCAACCGCACGACGGTATCGGTCTCGTTAGACGACAGCGCGCCGTTGGCGGTGGCGATCGCGTAGTTCAGCAATTGCTGGCCCGCCGTGCCCGCCCCGACTTCGGCGACGAAGGTCGCCGTGATGGAGCCGCCGGGCTTCAGGTTGCCGACGGGGAACACGAACGTGCGGCCATCCGCCGCGACGACGGGGTCGTTCGCGACGGACATGCCGGCGGCGACCTTCGTCACCGACGTCGTCGCGCTCGCGAAGCCGCGCTGCAGCGAGGCGGGCGTGACGTCCGGGTCGCCCGGCTGGCTCGCGTTGCCCACGCGCAACGAGCCGGCGCGGTAGCGCAGGCCCGGCGGCAGCACGTCGCGGATGCGCGTGTTGAGCGCCGGCGCGTCGTGGCTGTTGGTCACGAGCAGCGTGTACTGCAGGAAATCGCCGATCTCGACGATGTCCTTCGAGACGCTCTGCGTGAGCCGGATGACGGTGTGGGTCTGCAGCGGCGCGTAACCCGCCGCGGCCACTGCCAGCGCGTCCAGCGGGAAGTCGGTGTCGGTGTAGCGCGCGGTGATCTGGGCGAAGGCCGCGAGCGAGAGCTCGCAGTCGTACTGCGTGGCCGCCGGCGGCACGGCCACCGTCTGGATGGCGCCGGCGAACACGCCGGTATTCGGCCCGGTTTCCTGCAGGCGCAGGGTTTCGGCGTCGCCGGTCGTGGTGGTGAGGTCGACGTCGGTGTATTCGCGGACCGACGGATCGGCGTTGCGGTTCGGATCGTTGATGGTGACGATCGCCGGCTCGCCGACGTAATAGCCCTCGGCCTGGTCGGCCTGGGGCGCCGCCGGGTCCACCGGGTGGCCGTCGGTCCCGACGACGGCAGGCGCGGGCGCGAAGCTGCCGCCGGCGACACGGCACTGGGTGCCGTCGATCGGCGTGCCGGTGGCGCTGGACGAGGTCGGGTCGTAGCGGAGGAACTGGAGCGTCGCGGGGGTCGGCGTCGGCAGCAGCGGCGTCTCGACCGTGTTGCTCGCCAGCGTGATCACCTGGTCCGAGGACGCGTCCCGGTAGGTGACCACGGCGGTGTTGAAAATGGACGCGGCAGCCGCCCACCCCGGAACGACCGCGGCCAGCGCGGCGCCGAGCAACCACCCGAAACGGATGGTCCTCTCGCGCGCGCGCGCAAGGCGGTCATGATTGGAGTGCGGAAGCTGCACGGCGCCCACTCGCGTCCGGTCCGTCGGGGACTTGCCCCGACAGACCCTGGACAACGCGATCGCTTAGTTGATCGTTGCGCGGAAGACGGCAACAGCGACGTTGGAATGACCCGCGCCACTGCCATCGGTCTGCAGCGTCGGCGTATCCGCACTCATCGTGTGCGTGCCCGCACCCGAGTACGAGCCGCCGTCGGCGTCCGGTGCCGCGTCCGTCTTCAGCTCACCGCCGGTGAACGGGACGTACGCCGCGTCGCCGGTGGCCGGCGTCGCGTCGCCTGCCACATCGAGCAGGTCGGTCGCGTTGCAGGCCGGGGTGGCGGGGCTTTCGCCCTGGTTGAACGTCTTGACGGCGATCGACCCGGGGTTGTAGGTCAGCTGCGTGTCGATGACGTCGCTGATGTTGATCGACGTCGCCGGCACCGTGGTGCTGGGGTTCGTGACCGTGATGCAGTACACGAGGACCGCGCCCGGAATCGCCTTCGGGTTGGTGTACTGGTTGATCGGGTCCCACATGACGAACGACTGCTTGTTCACGCTGATCGCGGTGGTCACGATCTTGTAGTAGCCGGTGTCGGCATCCTTGCGGTTGTGCAGGCCGGCGTTGCTGCCCAGCTCGTCGTCGTCGGCGTACACGTTCTGGATGGTGCCGGGGGTGTCCGGCGTCGGGAAGGTGTTGACGGTCGTGTCGTCGGCGTCGGCGGAAGCCGCGTCGTCGGTGTTCGCAAGCGGCGAGCCGTCCGAGAGCAACGCGGTCGCGGTCAGGACGATGCCGGCCTTCTTGCCATCGACGATGGTGGTGCCGTTGACATCGGGGATCGTGGAGAAGACGTACACCACCTTGGCGTCGCCGGACGCCAGGTTGTCGATCGAGGTGGCGGTGTCCTCGAGCGGCTGGTAACCGGGGGTCGCGCCGCTTTCGACGCGCACGCTGGTGATGCTGGTGACGTCGAAGTCGTCGCCGGTGGCGGCATCGAGCGCGCCCAGCGAGAAGTCCATCGTGTCGTTGGTCAGGTTGGTGACCGTGTAGGTCAGCATCTGGCCAGTGTCCTTGGGCGTGACGTCCAGCGGGGTGACCGCTTCGCTGGCCACCACGGTGAGGTTGACCTTGCGGTCGACGGTGAAGGCCGCGTGCGGGTCGTTGACGACCGCGGTCTGCACGACGGAGTTGACGGTGTACTGGACGCTGGCCGTATTGGTGATGACCTGGCCGGCCAGCGTGCCCGTGGCGGCCGCGAACGCCTGCTGGCCGGTCGCCATCAGGATCGCCGCGGTGAGCAGCTTGGTGGAATTGCGCTTCATGACTTTGGGTCCCCTGTGGATGCCCCGGTTTCCCGGGGCCTAGTCTCGTTGTCGCACCGAAAAAAGTTCGACCGGCGGTGCTCCGGTCGTGATTGGGCCGTTTATTTCACTTTGGCGTGGTAGGCGATCTTTCCCTTGCCGCCGGGCGCGATCGTCGCGATCACCCAGCGCACGCTGGTCACGTCCGACGGTTGCGCCGGGCGCGTCGTGCCGTCGGCCGACTTCACCTTCAAGTCGGCCAGCTGGCCGAACGTCTTGCCGCCATCGATCGAGACCGCAGTCGCCGGCGTGCCCTCGACCTTGAGGAAGACGAGCTGCGGCGGCACCGGGTTGTCGATCACGACGTTGGTCGCGGCGGATTTCGCGCTGCTCGTGTACGTCATCTCGTAGATGACCTCGTCGCCCGGCGTCACGTTCTTCGGCGCCTGGCGCTTGGTCGCGACCTTGCCGTCGGGGCCCTTCACCTGCACGTCCTGGTAGACGGCGGTGTCGAGCTTGATCGGCCCCGGCGCGGCAGCCTGCGCGAACGCAGTGCCCGCGGCGCAAACGCCGAAAAGGACGCCTAGCGTCCAGCCGAAGCCACGGAACTTCGTGTTGTTGCTCATCGGTGAAACCCCTGTAGTGGACGTGTGCCCACTTTAGTGGCCCTCCCTCCGCATTTGCGCAACCGGTTCCAGAACGTTTGGGACGACTGGAAAGGTGATGTGAGCGCCGCGTGATGGATTCGTTAAAGCGAACCGTATCACGCTTGAAATGTGAAGGACAAGAACCACTTGCTGAATAGTGTGAACGCAGCGTGATGGGAAAACTGTGCCGGGTGTCCCAAATCCGAAGGGACAGGTGTCCCGGGGTCACCTGTGACCACCGTGGCATTCTAGGCGTCCTGCCTCCCCCCTCCCCGGCCTCGTGACGTCTCCGCCTCCCTCTGCCGCAAAGGTCAAACTCCGCGAAGTCTTCGGATATTCGTCATTTCGCGGTGATCAGGAAGTGATCGTCGGTCATCTTGCATCAGGAGGCGATGCCCTCGTCCTGATGCCCACCGGCGCGGGCAAGTCCCTCTGCTACCAGTTGCCGGCACTGCTTCGCCCCGGAACCGGGATCATCGTCTCGCCCTTGATCGCGCTCATGCAGGACCAGGTCGAGGCGCTGCGCCAGCTCGGGGTCCGGGCCGCCTGCCTGAACTCGAGCCTACCCCCCGGCGAGGCGGCGGCGGTCGAGCGCGCCCTGGCCAGCGGCGAACTCGATCTTCTCTATGTCGCCCCCGAGCGATTGCTGACCCCGCGCTTCCTCGACCTCCTGGAACGGTCGCCACTGGCCCTGTTCGCCATCGACGAAGCCCACTGCGTCTCGCAATGGGGCCACGATTTCCGGCCGGAGTACCGGGAGCTGTCGATCCTGCGCGAGCGCTGGCCGGAAGTGCCCCGGATCGCCCTGACCGCGACCGCCGACCCGCCGACCCGACGCGAGATCATCCAGCGACTCGGGCTGGAGGACGCGCGCCAGTTCGTGGGTTCCTTCGACCGGCCCAACATCCGCTACCGGGTCGAGGCCAAGGACGACGCACGCGGCCAGCTGCTCGCCTTCCTCGACGGCCACCGCGGCGAGGCCGGCATCGTGTACTGCCTGTCGCGACGCAAGGTCGACGCCACGGCGGAGTTCCTGTCGGCGCGGGGCATCCCGGCCCTGCCCTACCACGCCGGCCTCGACGCCGCGGTGCGCGCGGGCAACCAGCGCCGCTTCCTGCGCGAGGACGGCATCGTGATGGTGGCGACGATCGCCTTCGGCATGGGCATCGACAAGCCGGACGTGCGCTTCGTCGCCCACCTCGACCTGCCGAAGTCGCCCGAGGGCTATTACCAGGAGACGGGCCGCGCGGGCCGCGACGGCGAACCCGCGGAAGCGTGGCTCGCCTATGGACTCGGCGACGCGGTGCTGCTCGGGCGGATGATCGAGGAATCCGAAGCCGGCGAGGACCGCAAGCGCCTGGAGCGGCGCAAGCTCGATGCGCTGGTCGGCTACTGCGAATCGACGGGCTGCCGGCGCAGGATCCTGCTCGGCTGGTTCGGGGAAGACCTCCCGGGCGATTACGCCTGCGGCAATTGCGACAACTGCCTCTCGCCGCCGCAATCATGGGACGGCACGGTCGCGGCGCAGAAAGCGCTGTCCTGCGTGTTCCGCACCGGCCAGCGTTTCGGTGCCGCGCACCTGGTGGACGTGCTGCGCGGCGCGGACACCGCCAAGGTACGACAGTTCGGGCATGCGCAGCTGAGCACCTACGGCATCGGCGCCGAGCTCGATGCGCGCCAGTGGCGCAGCGTGTTCCGCCAGCTGGTGTCGCTGGGATTGCTGGAAGTCGACGTCGAAGGCCATGGCGCGCTGCGGCTTGGGCCTGCCAGCGCGGCGGTGCTGAAGGGCGAACGTGTACTGGCGCTGCGCGCCGAACCGGTGGCGGCCCCGCGCCGACGGGGTGCCGGCGTGGCGCCGCGCGCGGGCAATGATGCGAAACGGATGGACGCCGCCGCGGAACTCGGGCCGGATGCCGCCGCGCGCTTCTTGACGCTGCGCGATTGGCGCGCGAATGAAGCGCGCGAGCAGAACGTGCCCGCCTACGTGATCTTCCACGACCGCACGCTGCGCGCGATCGCCGCGGAGCCGCCGCGCGACGTCGATGCGCTGGCTGCGCTGCCTGGCGTGGGTGCTGCGAAGCTCGCCCGCTACGGCGACGCATTGCTGGCGTTGCTGTCCGAAGCCGGCTGAACCGCGCGGAAGCGCCCGTCGACCGCGCCGCCGGGCTATGCTGCGCGCGGGGAGGACCGCGTGCGCATCGACGACATGAGCCGGCTGGGCGCGCTGCGCGCGACCCTGCTCGAACGACCTGATGAAGTGATGCTGGAGCTCGGCGCCGGCGGCGAGCTGCTGGTCGCGCGCCTGCGCGCCGCGCTTTCCGTGCTGGTGCTGGCCATGCCGCTGCTCGGCGCCGCGGCGGGCGCAGACGTGGGCGAAACCGTGATCGGGCTCGGCGCGGCGGTCTTCGTCAACGTGATGGCCCAGGTCTGGCTGGCGCTGGCGCGCAGCCGCCGCCATGCGTGGCTGCCCTATGCCACCTGCAGCTACGACGTCACCACGACCACCGGCGTGCTGCTGCTGCTGGCCCTCGGCGACCGCGCCGCGGGCGTCAACAGCATGGTGGTCTGGTCCTTCTACCTCGTGGCGATCGCGATGACGGCGCTGCGCAACGACGGCCGCCTGACGCTCTACGCGGGCTTGCTCGCCATCGTGCAGTACGGGGCGCTCGCCACCTGGGTATTCGCCAGCGCGACCTCGCCCGACCAGTTGCTGTCGCCCGACTATGGGCTGGCGACCGTGGCCACGCAGGTCGAACGCCTGCTCGTGCTGGCGATCATGGCGCTGCTGTCGTTGTGCATCGTCTACCGGATGCAACGCCTGGTGGAAATGTCGGGACGCGACGGGCTCACCGGGCTGCCCAACCGCATGTGGCTGCACCAGCAGCTGCCGCACATGCTCGAGGACCTGCGCCATGGCGGTTCGATCAGCATCGCGCTGCTGGACCTCGACCGGTTCCGCCGCATCAACGACGAACTCGGCCGCCCCGGCGGCGACCGCGCGCTGCGCCACGCCGTGGCGGTGCTGTCGTCGGGCCTGCACGACCGCGAGCGGCTGGTCCGGCTCGGGGGCGAGGAGTTCGCCGCGCTGATGTACTGCCCGGTCGGCACCGCGTGGGAACGCATGGAACAGCTGCGCCGCGCGCTGTGGGACCAGCCGTTCCATCCGGGCCACGGCGCGGAACCGCAGCGGATCGCCTTCAGCGCCGGCATCGCCGGCTGGCCGCAGGACGGCCACGACCTCTCGACGCTGCTCGCCGCCGCCGACCGCCGCCAGCAGGCCTGCAAGCGCCTGGGCGGCAACCGGGTCATGGCGCGCGACGCGTGATGCCCCGCTACACTCCCGCCGTGACGCCGACGACCCCATCCGAGACGACCGCATGAACCTGAAGCTGCGCCTGGTGCTCATGAACTTCCTCCAGTTCTTCATCTGGGGGGCGTGGCTGCTCACCATCGGTGCGTACTGGTTCCAGAACCGGCAGTGGTCGGGCACGAGCTTCGGCGCGATCTTCTCGACGATGGGCATCTCCGCGCTGTTCATGCCGGCGCTGATGGGCGTGGTCGCGGACAAGTGGGTCAACGCCGAGAAGCTGTACGGCCTGCTGCACATCGGCGGCGCGGTGATGCTGTTCCTGGTCCCGAAGGTCGGCGATCCGCACACCATGTTCTGGGTGATGCTGTTCACGATGATCTTCTACATGCCGACGATCTCCCTGGCGATCGCGGTGGCGTACAACGCGCTCAAGGAGCGCGGCTTCGACGTGGTCCGCGACTACCCGCCGATCCGCGTGTGGGGCACGGTCGGCTTCATCGCCGCGCTATGGACCACGAGCCTGCTGAAGCTGGAGACGTCGGCGGGGCAGTTCTACATCGCCTCCGCCGCCTCGCTCGTGTTGGGGCTGTACGCGTTCACGCTGCCCCCCGCGCCGCCGCGCATGAAGGAATCGCAAAGCCGCTCGCTGGTCGACGTGCTCGGGCTGTCCTCGTTCCGCCTGTTCCGCGACCGCAACATGGCGGTGTTCTTCGTGTTCGCGATGCTGCTGGGCGCGGCGCTGCAGCTGACCAATGCCTACGGCGACACCTTCCTGCACGACTTCGCCAACGTCGATGCGTACAAGGACACGCTGGCGGTGCGCTATCCCGCCATCATCATGTCCATTTCGCAGATCAGCGAAACGCTGTTCATCCTGACCATTCCCTTCTTCCTCAAGCGCTTCGGGATCAAGGCGGTGATGACGATCAGCATGCTCGCGTGGTTCCTGCGCTTCGGCCTGTTCGCATACGGCGATCCGGGCCCCGGCCTGTGGATGATCGTGCTGTCGTGCATCGTGTACGGCATGGCGTTCGACTTCTTCAACATTTCCGGCTCGCTCTTCGTCGAGCAGCAGAGCGACCCGCGCATCCGCGCCTCGGCGCAGGGCCTGTTCATGCTGATGACCAACGGCATCGGCGCGGTGCTGGGCAGCCTGGTCGCCGGTTTCGTGATCGACCACTGGTTCACCGCGCCGGGCGGGGCCAAGGACTGGCACGGCATCTGGGTGACGTTCGCGCTGTACTCGCTGGCGATGGCGGTGCTGTTCGTGCCGCTGTTCAGGCACCGGCACGATCGCGGCGCCACCGTGCCCGCGCACGGCGCGGCCGACGTCGGCAATCCCTGAGCGCAGGCTGCCGAACCGGATCCGGTTGCCGGGAACCGCGGATGTCGAAGGGAAACTGCGAAGTCGTCGTCGTCGGCTCGTTCAACGTCGACCACGTGTGGCGCTGCGAGGCGCTGCCGGCGCCCGGCGCGACGCTCGCGGGTGAATACGCCAGCGGCCCCGGCGGCAAGGGCTTCAACCAGGCGATCGCGGCCGCGCGCGCCGGTGCGCGCACCGCGTTCGTGTGCGCGCTCGGCGACGACGCCGGCGGGCAACTTGCGCGCGCGCTGGCCGATGCGGATGGGCTGGACCTGCGCGCACTGGCCAGCGAAGCGCCCACCGGCACCGCCGGCATCTACGTGGATGTCGCCGGCCGCAACAGCATCGTGATCGGCGCGGGCGCGAACGCCGGATTGTCGCCGGCGCACGTCGCGGTGCAGGCCGATGCCTTCCGCACGGCGCGTGTCGTGCTCGCGCAGCTCGAGTCGCCCGTCGACGCGATCGCCGCGGCGCTCGCGGCGGGTCGCGAACGCCGCGCGACGACCGTGCTCAACCCGGCGCCGGCCAACGCCGCCACCACGCTGGCGCTGCTGGCGCTGGCCGACGTGCTGACGCCGAACGAAACCGAATTCTCCGCGCTGGTCGCGCGCCACGTCGGTGCGCGCATCGATCCTGCCGACGTCGCCGAGCTCGACCAGGCCCGCCTGCACGCGCTGTGCCGGGAACTGGCGCCGGCGGCGAGCGTGGTCGTGACGCTCGGCGCGATCGGCTGCTTCGTGTCGCATCCGGAAGGCGCGACGCGTGGCGACACCTCGACCTGTTACCGGATCGGCGCGGAATCCGTGCGCGCGACCGACACCACCGGCGCCGGCGACGCTTTCAACGGTGCGCTGGCGGCTTCGCTCGCGCTCGACGCCGGGCTTCCGTTCGCGGTCCACGTCGCGTTCGCCTCGCGCTATGCCGCGCTGTCCACCGAGCGCGCCGGCGCGGCCGCGGCGATGCCGCTGCGGGCCGACGTCCTCGCCCGCTTCGCCTGACCCGGTTCCGGCCCCCGGGCCGGAACGCAGCGTCGCCCCGCGTAGAATGCGCCCCATGCGCATCGGCCCCTACCGCATCGAGCCCAACGTGATCCTGGCCCCGATGGCCGGGGTCACCGACAAGCCGTTCCGCGTGCTGTGCAAGCAGCTGGGCGCGGGCCTGGCGATGTCGGAGATGACGACGTCGGACCCGCGCTTCTGGCAGACCACCAAGTCGCTGCGGCGCATGGACCACGCCGGCGAACCCGATCCCGTGGGCGTGCAGATCGCCGGCACCGAACCGGCGGTGCTCGCCGAAGCCGCCCGCTACAACGTGGACCACGGCGCGCAGCTCATCGACATCAACATGGGCTGCCCGGCGAAGAAGGTGTGCAACGCATGGGCGGGTTCGGCGCTGATGCGCGACGAAGCGCTGGTGGCGCGGATCCTCGAGGCGGTGGTGGGCGCGGTCGACGTGCCGGTAACGCTGAAGATCCGCACGGGCTGGGACGCGAACCATCGCAATGCGCCGGCGATCGCGCGCATCGCCGAGGCGTCGGGCATCGCCGCGCTGGCCGTGCACGGGCGCAGCCGCGAGCAGCAATACACCGGTGTCGCCGAATACGACACCGTCGCGGCGATCAAGGCGTCATTGGGCATTCCCGTGATCGCGAACGGCGACATCGATTCGCCGCGGAAGGCCGCCGACGTGCTGCGCCGCACCGGTTGCGATGCGGTGATGGTCGGTCGCGCGGCGCAGGGCCGGCCGTGGATCTTCCGCGACATCGCCCACTACCTCGCACACGGCGAACTGCTGCCCGAGCCGACCGCTGCGGAGGTGCGCGACATCCTGCTCGGCCACCTCGACGCGCTGCACGCGTTCCATGGCGAGGAAGCCGGCGTGCGCATCGCCCGCAAGCACCTGGGCTGGTACGCGAAGGACCGCCCCGAGAACCACGCGTTCCGCGCGGTGGTGAACCGCGCGCAGACCGCCACGGAACAGGTGCGCCTGACCCGCGATTATTTCGACGCGCTCGCCGCCGGCGTGGCGCCCGGATTGCCCGCCGCGGCCTAGCGCGCCGGCTGCGGCGCGGGAGGCCTGCCGTGCATCCAGCGCCGCGCGAGCACTCCCAGCGCCTTGCGCAGCTGCATGCGCTCGACGTCGTAGGGCGGATCGATGGCCTGCCACGCATCGCCTTCCCGCTTCGCCACCGCGTACGAGAAGCTGTAATCGGGCTCCTGGCCCATGCGCAGGTCGCTGAGCACCAGCGTGCCGTCGCGCACGTCCGCCTTCTGGAAGCCATGGTTGAACCAGGCGAGGCGCCGCACCGCGGGAACGCCCGACGCGGCCCGCAATGCCGTGGTGTCCGAAGCATGGAAGGTGAAGGCCATCGGTGCTGCGTCGCCGATCCGACGGACGCCCTCGACGAAGCCGCCTTCTTCCATCGCGACCACCCGCCAGCGCAGCGTCGTCAGCGGCGCCGGCACCGAGAACCGCGGCGCCTCGGCGAGCCCGAGCCTGGCCAGCGCCGGCGTCGCCGCGCGCTCGACCATCGCCTTCGCCGCGAGCGACCAGCCCACGTAGCCCACGCCGAGCGCGATGCCCAGCGCGAGCGCACGCGTCCCGATCCGTTCGCGCGCGAACCACGCCACCACGCACGCCACGAACCACGGGAGCGTGAACCACGGATCTACGATGAACAGGCTCGACCACATGATCGGCCGCATCGGCAGCGGCCAGAACAGCTGCGTGCCGTAGACGGTGAAGCTGTCGAGCAGCGGGTGCGCCATCAGGCACACGAGGATCGCCCACCACCAGCGCACCGGCTCCTCCGCGACCCGGCCGCCACGCTGTTTGAAGAACGCCCAGAGCGCCCAGGCGACGAACGGCAGCACCAGCCACGAATGCGTCGCGCTGCGGTGCCAGGTCATGCGCACCACCGGGCTGTCGAAGAACGCCAGCGGCACGATGTCCAGGTCCGGCAGGGTGTTGAGCGCGGCGCCGGCCAGCAGCGCCGCGCGGCGATGTCGCGCGGGGACGAGGGCGGCGGCGATCGCGCCGCCGTAGAACAGGTGGGTGATCGAATCCATGCTGAATCCTAGACGGCAACGGGGGCACAATGGCGCTCCCGCGCCGTGGCATGGCCGGGACCGGGCGTGTATCATTCCCGGCCATCCTTTCATCCGTATCAAGGGATATATCCCTGGAGCCCCGCCCGATGTCCAAGTCCGCCTACCTCTTCACCTCCGAATCGGTCTCCGAAGGCCATCCGGACAAGGTCGCCGACCAGATCTCCGACGC
>CAMLSB010000005.1 GCA_946482565.1 uncultured Lysobacteraceae bacterium
TGCCGCAGACGCCGACGCCTTCGTCGAGCGCGAGGTCGTTGCCGATCATGCTGACCCGCTGCATCGTTTCCGGGCCGTTGCCGATCAGCGTCGCGCCCTTCACCGGCGCCGTGATCCTGCCGTCCTCGATGAGGTAGGCCTCGGTCGTCGAGAACACGTACTTGCCGCTGGTGATGTCGACCTGGCCGCCGCCGAAATTGACCGCGTACAGGCCGCGTTTCACCGAGCGGATCATCTCTTCCGGATCGTGCGTGCCGGCGCGCATGTAGGTGTTGGTCATGCGCGGCATCGGCAGGTGCGCGAAGGATTCGCGACGGCCGTTGCCGGTGGGCGCCATGCCCATCAGCCGCGCGTTGAGCGTGTCCTGCATGTAGCCCACGAGCACGCCGTCCTCGATCAGCGTCGTGCACTGCGTCGTGGTGCCTTCGTCGTCGACGTTGAGCGAACCGCGGCGACCCTCGAGCGTGCCGTCGTCGACGATGGTGACGCCCGGCGATGCGACGCGCTGGCCCATGCGGCCGGCGTACGTCGACGTGCCCTTGCGGTTGAAATCGCCTTCGAGGCCATGGCCGACGGCTTCGTGCAGCAGCACGCCGGGCCAGCCCGGGCCGAGCACGACCGGCATCGGGCCGGCCGGCGCGTCCACCGCTTCCAGCGCGACCAGCGCCTGGCGCAGCGCTTCGCGCGCGAATTTCTCCGGCTGGCCGCCGCCGAGCAGCTCGGCGTAGCCGTAACGTCCGCCGCCACCCGCATAACCGGATTCGCGACGGCCGCCCTGCTCCACGATCACCTGCACGTTGATGCGCACCAGCGGGCGCACGTCGGCCGCGAGCACGCCGTCGCTGCGCGCGACCAGCATCGTGTCGACGCCGCCGGCGAGGCTGACCACGACCTGCTTCACGCGCGGATCGGCGGCGCGCAACAGGCGGTCGAGCTTGCGCAGCGCCTCGACCTTCTCCTCGTTGCCGAGGCCGTCCACGGGATCCGTCGCCGGGTAAAGCGCGCGCCCCCCGCCGACGACGAGGCTGCGCGCGCCCACCAGCGCGCCGCCATCGCGCGCGATGCTGCGCGCCGAACGCGCGGCCTCGAGCAGCGCGGCGGAGTCGATGTCATCCGAATACGCGAAGCCGGTCTTCTCGCCGGCGATGGCGCGCACGCCCACGCCCTGCTCGATCGAATGCGCGCCGTCCTTGACGATGCCGTCCTCCACGCTCCAGCTCTCGCGGCGCGAATGCTGGAAGTACAGGTCGCCGAAATCGATGCCTGGCCCGAGCAGCGTGCCGAAGGCGCGCTCGAGGCCGGCGCCGTCCAGGCCCGCGGGGACGAGCAGGCGGGATTCGGCGAGCTGGAGCGGCGTGGTCATGCGATGCGTGCCTCGTGGCGTGGATTCGTGGGCGACAGCAAGGATCTGCGGCCGGCGGGACGGCGATTCAACCCGGGAATGCGGTTCGCATGCTTCAGCCAGGCGGCGGCATGGTCATGGTGTCCGTCGATGGAGCGGGCGCGGGTCCGTTCGAAGGCGGCGCAGGCGCAGGCGCGGGCGGCACGGCGGGCGCGGCCTCGCGACTCACGACTTCCACCTTCGGCTCCTTCCACGGGCCGGTCACGCGATACGATTTCGCCGCGAGCTGCCCGAGCGGCTTGCGAAGCACGGCGTTCGCGGCAGCGCCGATCGCCGCGCCGACCGGGCCGCCCGCGATCGCGCCCACCGCGGTGAGCAGGTTGCCCGCGCGCGGCACGACTTCGATGGACTGGTCGAAGGTCTGTGCGCGCAGGTCGGTGGTGCCGCGGATGCTGATCTGCGCGGCGGGGCCGGCGATGGCGAGGTCGTCGGTGGATGCCTTGCCGCCGGACACGCGCACCAGCCCGTGCAACCGGTCGAACGCGAAGCCCTTGTCGAAGAAATCGCGGAAGTCGAGCGTGAGCCGCCGCGGCAACTGCGCGACGCCGAGCAGGCCGAGCACGCGGCCGGCGCCGGGCTCCAGTTCGGTGAGGCGCCCATCGGCCACGTCCAGCGACAGCGTGCCCTCGAGCACCGGCGCGGTGAAATCGCCGGGGCTGCCCGGCCAGCGTGCATCGAGGATCGTGCGCCCCTTGCCTTCGGCGAGCTGGCCGCCGTAGCCGATGCCGGCGAGCAACTTGCCGAAATCGTTGCTGTCGACCGTGATCGCGACGTGCGTGCGCGCGGTGGTGCCGTGGCCGAGCCATTCGCCGGTGGCGTCGATCGCCTGCTTCGGCGCCTGCGCGTGCAGGCGTGCGATGCGCAGGCCACCCGCGACGGGTTGCGTGCGCAAGGTGGTTTCGCCGAGCGCGGCATCGCCGACGCGCAGGTCCGCGATGTCGAACGACAGCGGCGGCACCGCGGCGGGGTCGGTCGCGTCGCCATCGTCCGCTGGCGCGGGCGCCGGGGCGCCCTTCGTCGCATCGGCTGGCGCCGGCAGCGGCCAGCGCACGCGATCGAAGCGGCCGGCGACGGTGGCGCCCTCCGCATCGGGCACGCGGACGCTGCCGCTGATCGCGTCGCCCTGCAGCTGCACGGCAATCGCGTCGCCTGCGCGCGAAAGCTGCAGGCGCGTATCGGGGAACGAGGCGCCGAGCAGGTTCAGGCGTGCCGCGGTGACGTCCATGCGCCGCAGCGCGAGACCATCGCCGTCGCCGCCGGCGGTCGTGCCGCGCGGCTGCGCACCACGCGGCTGTGCAGGGCGTGCCTTGTCGCCCCCACGCGCCACCGCGACCCACTCCAGCGCATCGAGCGCATCGGTGCGCCCGGTGACGATGAGCCCCGACGCCGGCGGCGGATCGGCGACGGTGTCGCTGCCGAGGACGACGCGCACGCCGGCCGGCGCCGCGCTGCGCGCGCGCAGCGCCAGGCGCCTGCCGAGGACCACGCTCACTTCGCCATCGCCGATCGGCAGCGTCGTGTCGATCGTCGCGGCCAGCACGGCAGCGGCGGGCTTGGCGAGCGGCGCCGGCAGGTCGAGCGCGGTGCCGGCGAGGTTCGAGCGCAATTGCAGGTGCGCGGGAGGCGACGGACCCGTTGCAGGCGAACGCGATGCGCCCGGACGGGCCGCCGTCGGCCGGACCGGCGCGTTGCCGCGCGGAATCGTCAGCAGCGCGACCCAATCGGAGCGCCCGCTGGCGCGCCCCTGCAGCCAGCCGAGTTCCGGCACGCGCTGCAGCAGCCGATCGGCGGCGAGGTTGCCTTCGAGCGCAGCCTCGAAGGCCTGGCGAGGATCGCGCGTTTCGTCGCCGGCGCGCAGGCTCAGCCGCGCGGGCGCACCGTCGTGGCGCACGGCGAGGCGTTCGGCGGCGAATCCACCGCTGCCATAGTGCGCGCGGCCGCGCGCGTTCTCGAACGCGAGCTTCCAGCGCTTCTCCTCCATGCGCACGCCGGCCAGCGCGACGGTACCGTCGATCTTCGCGCCGCCCTCGTCGCGATGCAGCGGCAGGTCGAGGCCGAAGGTGACCGAGGCGAGGCCGCCGACGGAAAGGTTGTCGAGCGTTTCGCCGTATTCGCGGTGCAGCGGGCTGTCGCGCAGCAAGGCGAGCAGCCGCGACGCATCGCCACCGCCCTGCGCGTTGACGAGCAGCGGCGCGTGGCCGAAGCGTTCGATGCCGGCGTCGAAGTGGCGGATGCCGACGCCGGCCAGCACGCCCTTGCCGGAGACGTGGAAGCCGTCGGCGACGAACGCGATGTCGCCTTCCACGTGCGTGGCCGCGGGCCAGTCCGGCTGGAATTTCAGCGTCGCGTCGGCGAGGCGCGCGGCGACCTGGAACAGGCCGCGCGCCGGATCGCCCGGCGTACCACGGAACGGCCAGTCGTCGAGGTCGCCGGACACGATTGCATGCGCATCCTCGAGGCGACCGCCGACGAGCGCGCCGTCGAGCCAGTGGATGGCCGCAGCCGGCATCATGTGGTGGATCCAGAAGCCCTTCGCCGCCGGCAGCGCGGTGGTGTCGAGATCGGCGGCGAGGTCGATCCAGGGCCGCGTGCCGTCGGCCTGGAACCACATGCCGCCGCGCACGTTCGCGCCGAAATCGCTGCCGCGCACGCGCAGCGCACCCGTACCGAAGCGCCAGCCGGCACCTTCGCGCCAGCCGGCGATGGCGCCCTCCAGGCGCGCGGGATGCGGCACGCCGAAACCCGCGGGCCAGTCGAAGCGGAACGGCGCGCGCGGATCGAAGCGCATCGCGAAACCGGCCTCGTCGCCGACGAGGTCGCCGGCCATGCCGGTGAATCCCGGCGCGTGGCCGACCGGCGCGAAGCCGACGTCGTCCAGGCGCGCGGACACGCGCAGTGCGTTGCCCTTCGAGGCCACCAGCAGGTTCGATGCCGTTCCGCGCGGCGCCGCGTCGACGAACCAGCGCCGCAACGCCGTCGGCAGGCGATTGCCGAGCGCGGCCACCTGCAGCAGCGGCCCGACGTCGAGGCGTCGCGCGCGCAAGCCCTGGCGCTGCCCGCCGCCGACCGACAATCCGTCGAGCACGCGCGCGGCACCGTCGTCGATGCGCAGGCGCGAGGCATCCAGGCGCCAGCCGCCCGCCACCGCCTGCCAGCGCGCGCGCAAGGCCAGGGCGCGCAAGCGCACGCGCGGCGCAGGGGCAACAACGGCGGTGCCGGCGACTGCAGCATTGCCCGCCATCGCGACCGTGCCCGCGACGGATGCTTGCGCGACCGGGAACGGCGCGCCACGCAGCCCCACGCGCTCGAACGCGCCGTCCACCTGCACTTCCGACACGCGATGCGCGCGCAGGCGCATCCACGCCTCGACTTGCCCGGTGCCCGCCTCCACCGCCGCGCCCGCAAAGCGCAGCAACGGCGACCAGGCCCCGAGATCCGCGTCGCGCGCAATCATGTGGCCGCGGCCGTCGCCGGCGACGCGATCGAAATCCAGCGCGGCCTGTACCGGGGCGGCGCCGTCGCGGATCCAGGCGCGCGCACCGATGCGCACCCGGTCGCCGTCCACGCGCAGGCGCAGGTCGACACGCGGCACCTGCGCGTCGATGCCGAGCGACGGCGCATGGATCGCCAGGCGTCCGCCGATCACCTGCAGTTCGCCGAGGCCTTCGAGTTGCGCGAACGGATCGCTGCCGGCCGTGGTTTCGCCCGGCAGGCCGCGCACCTGCCAGCGGCCGCCGGCATCGCGCTCGAGCGTGAGGTCGAGCCCGCGCAACCGCAGCTCGGTGAACGAGCGGCCCGGCAGCAGGCCGGCGTACTGCGAGACCAGCATCTCGGCATCGCCGACGCGCAGCGTCTCCGCGCCGCTGCCCAGGCGCAGGTTGTCGAGGCGCAGCAGCGGGCCGCGCCGCGTCCACTGCGTCTCGACGCGATCGAAGGCGACGGGGCGATGCACGCGTTCGCCGAGGAACGCCGCGATGCGGTCCGGGTGGCGTTCGGCCAGCGGCAGCAGCTGGCTGGCGATGCCGAACACGAGCGCCATCAGCACGACCGCCGCGACCAGCCCGTGCCACAGGGTGCGCCGGGCGATGTGCAGGTGGCGATGCAGCCGCGGGCTCATCGCGGCAAGCCGCTCAATGCATCGCGCGCAATCGCGCGCGCTCAGAGCAGGACGACATCGAACTGCTCTTGCAGGTACTGCGCATCGCCCTGGAAGCGGATCGACTTGCCGAGGAATTCCTCGAGCTCGGCCACGGCCGCCGATTCCTCGTCGGTGATGCGCGCGACGACCTTCGGCGAGGCAATCACCAGCAGCCGCGCCGCATCGAACTGGCGCACGGCGCGGGTGATCTCGCGGAAGATCTCGTAGGTCACGGTCTCCGCGGTCTTGAGCATGCCGCGGCCGCCGCACTCATGGCAGGGCTCGCACAGCTGGCGTTCGAGCGACTCCACCGTGCGCTTGCGCGTCATCTCGACCAGGCCCAGCGGCGAGAAGTCGTAGACGGTGGTGCGCGCGTGGTCGGGCGCCAGCGACTTCTCGAGCGTGCGCAGCACCTGGCGCCGGTGCTCGGGGTCGTGCATGTCGATGAAGTCGATGATGATGATGCCGCCGAGGTTGCGCAGCCGCAGCTGGCGCGCGACCGCCTGCGCGGCCTCGAGGTTGGTGCGATAGACCGTTTCCTCGAGGTTGCGCTGGCCGAGGAACGAACCGGTGTTGACGTCGACCGTCGTCATCGCCTCGGTCTGGTCGATCACGAGGTAGCCGCCGGACTTCAGCGGCACTTCCTTCTCCAGCGCCTTCTGGATCTCGTCCTCGACGCCGTACAGGTCGAAGATCGGGCGCGCGCCGGCGTAGTGCTCGATGCGCGCGGCCAGGCCGGTTTCATCCGCCGGCACCAGCGGCGGCATGTATTGCGCGGCGAACACGCGCAGGCGCTCGCAGGTCTCGCGCGAATCCACCTTGACCTTCTCGACGTCGCGGCGCATCAGGTCGCGCACCGCGCGCATCGGCAGGCTCAGGTCCTCGTACACGCAACTGCCGACGGCGGCATCGCGCACGCGCGCCTCGACCAGCGCCCAAGCGCGGCTGAGGTAGGCGATGTCCTCGGCCAGTGCCTCGGCCGGCTGGCCTTCCGCGTTGGTGCGCACGATGTAGCCGAAGCCGCCGTGCGGCGCGGCGAGCTCGGTCACCAGGCCCTTCAGGCGCGCGCGTTCGGTTTCGTCCTCGATGCGCGCCGACACGCCGACCACCTTCGACTGCGGCAACAGCACCAGGTAGCGCGAGGGAATGCTGATCTGCGTGGTCAGCCGCGCGCCCTTGCTGCCGATCGGATCCTTGACCACCTGCACGACCACGTCCTGGCCATCGCGCAGCAGTTCGGCGATCGGCGCGCTGGACGGGGCGACCTGCACCGGCGGCTCGGAAGCCTCGCCGCGCGCGGCGAGCGGCCGCTGGATGTCGTTGGCGTGCAGGAACGCCGCGCGCTCGAGGCCGACCTCGACGAACGCGGCCTGCATGCCGGGCATCACGCGCTGCACCTTGCCCTTGTAGATGTTGCCGACCACGCCGCGCGACCAGCCGCGCTCGATGTGCAGTTCCTGCAGCATGCCGTTCTCGACCACGGCGACGCGGGTCTCGCGCGGGGTGACGTTGACCAGGATTTCCTCGGTCATGCGCCTGCTCCCTGCGGTTCGGCGCGGTCGAAGCCGTCGAGCAGCCTCGCGGTCTCGTACAGCGGCAGGCCCATCACGCCGGACTGGCTGCCCGCGAGGTGGGCGATGAAGGCCTGCGCCGATCCCTGGATCGCATAGGCGCCGGCCTTGCCCTGCCATTCGCCGCCGTCGATGTACGCGTCGATGGTGGCGTCGTCGAGGTCGCCGAACGTGACCTCCGAGACCGACACTGCTTCCGCTTCGCGCGCCGCCGACACCAGCCACGCCACCGTGACGACGCGATGGGTGCGGCCCGACAGCCGGCGCAGCGCCGCGTCGGCCGCGTCGCGGGGCTTGCCGAAGACTTCATCGCCGAGCACGACTTCGGTGTCGGCGCCGAGCACGCGCGCGCCCGGCACCGCCACCACTTCCAGCAATCCCGCGCCGGCCTTTTCACGGGCGACGCGGCGCACGTAGTCGTCCGGCGGTTCGCCCGGCTGGCGGTGTTCGGGCACGTCGAGGTCGAGGGTCGCGAACGGCCGGCCGAGATGGGCCAGCAGCTCGCGCCGGCGCGGCGATTGCGAGGCGAGATAGAGCATCCCGGAAAGAATAACCCGCGCCCCGCCCGGCGACGCCGCCCGCCGCGGGCGCAACCCCGTTCCGGCTCACCGCGCGTTCACTACTCCCGTCACACCCTCCTTACCAACCCCACGGAGATCCGCGCATGCGCCCCACCCCGCTCCCCCGCGCCGGCACCGACCGCCGCAAGTTCGCCCGGCCGCTGATGGTCGCCGCCGCCCTGGCCCTGTCGGCGCTCGCCACGGCCGCCTGCGCCCAGCAGGCGTCGCCGATGGCGTCGGGCGATGGCACCCTGCTCTCGGTTTCCGCCCAGGCCGAGGCGCATCGCGTTCCCGATGTCGCCACGATTTCGGCCGGCGTCGTGACCCAGGCCGCCGACGCCAACGCCGCGATGCGCGCCAACGCCGCGGAGATGGACAAGGTGATGGCCTCCGTGCGCGCCGCGGGCATCGCCGAACGCGACATCCAGACCACCGGCATCAACGTCAACCCGCAGTACATCTACGCCGAGAACACGCCGCCGAAGATCACCGGCTACCAGGCCAGCAACACCGTGAGCCTCAAGGTCCGCGACCTCGGCAAGCTCGGCAAGGTGCTCGATGCACTGGTCGCCAGCGGCGCCAACCAGGTCAACGGCCCGTCGTTCGAAGTCGACCAGCCCGAAGCCGGCTACGACGAAGCGCGTCGCGCTGCGCTGGAGAAGGCGCAGGCGCGCGCGCAGATGTATGCGAAGGCGCTGGGCCTGCGCGTGCGCCGCATCGTCAGCATCGACGAGGGCGGCGGTTTCCGTCCGCCGATGCCGGTGCCGATGATGGCGATGGCCGCGCGGCAGGAGAAGGCGTACGACACCGCGGTGTCGCCCGGCGAAACCACGCTCGCGGCCAACCTGTCGGTCGTGTTCGAGCTGGGCCGCTGACATGCGGGACGGGATTGCGTAACCCCGGGCGGCCCCTCCGGGCGTTTCCGGGAATGAACACCCAGGAGAGGAGGCGTCCATGGCAATCGCGATCCATCCAAGGCCCGATCCGAAGCGCATCACCGGCTACACGTTCGCGATCGCGTTCAACCTGTCGCTGCTGATGCTGTTGCTGGCGCCGATGGGGGGAACGGGAGGTTTCAGGATGCCCGGCGAGGAATCGCCGAGCATCCTTTGGTACCCGCCCAAGGCAACGCCGCCGACGAGGCCGCCTGAGGTGGTGCCGGTCACGCGCCCGGTCGTGCAGCCGGCGGTCACGCCGTCGCACGCAGCGGTGGTGCGGCAGCCGGATGCGCCTGCGGTGCTCGTGGCCGATGGCAGCGAAGCCGCGGTCGCGCCCGACGCGCCTGCGGCCGACACCCAGCCGGTCACCGGCGCCGTGGGCGACATCGCGCCGCCCGTGCAGGGCGTCGCGCTGCAGTACGCGGCGGCGCCGCCGCCGTCGTATCCGGCAGCGGCACGGCGCATGCGCTTCGAAGGCACGGTGCTGCTGGCCGTGCTCGTCGACACCAACGGCCGCCCGCTGCGGGTCGACGTGCGCGAAAGCAGCGGCCATCGCCAGCTCGACGAAGCGGCGCGCGACCAGGTCCTGGCCCGCTGGCGCTTCCAGCCGGCGATGCGCGACGGGCACGCGATCCAGGCGATCGGCCTGGTGCCGGTGGAATTCCGGCTGCAATAGGCAACGCGACAGGGGCGTGGCGGCCGGTGCGGCCGCCGCGCTCAGGCGCGGTGGTAGGGATGGTTGGCGAGCAGCGCCGCCGCGCGGTACAGCTGCTCGGCCGCCACCAGGCGCACCAGCATGTGCGGCAGCGTGAGCGGGCCGAGCGACCAGCGCTCTTCCGCGGCGTCGAGCACGTCGGCGGCATGGCCTTCGGGCCCGCCGATCAGGAAGGCGAGGTCGCGACCGCCGTTGCGCCAGTGCTGCAGGCGCTGCGCGAGCTCCTCGGAAGACCACGTGCGGCCACGTCCATCGAGCGCCACCACGAGCGTGCCCTTCGGCACCGCGGCGAGCACGCGCGCGCCTTCATCGGCCATCGCGCGCGCTGCATCGCGACCCTTGCCGCGCAGGCCGGGTTCCACTTCGACGAGATCCAGCGGCAGCCAGTGCGACAGCCGCTTGCGGTATTCGGCGAATCCTTCCGCGACCCAGGCCGGCGCACGTTCGCCAACCGCAACGAGGCGCGCCTTCATCGCGCCCTCAGCCCGCGCGCGAGGTGTCGCCGTATTCGTCGATGCCTTCCGGCGGCTGGTCGCCGACCGTCCACAGGCGCTCGAGCGCGTAGAACTCGCGGACGCGCGGCAGCATGACGTGGACCACGACATCGCCGAGGTCCACCAGCACCCATTCGGCTTCCTGCTCGCCCTCGACGCCCAGCGGCATGACGTCCAGGCGCTTGGCGAAGCGCACCACTTCGTCGGCGATCGACTTCACGTGGCGGCTCGACGTGCCGGAGGCAATGACCATGAAATCGGTGACGCTGCTCTTGCCGCGCACGTCGATCTCGACCACGTCCTTCGCCTTGAGCTCCTCGACGGCCGCGTGGACGGTCTCCAGCAGCTTCTCGATCGGCGGCGGCGGGTTCGGCAACTGGGTCCTGATGACCTGGGCTTGGCTGGTCAAGGGCGTCCTGGGATTGGGGGATTGGGGGAATTGGGTGGTACCGGCGCCAATTATAAACCGCGCCCGGTGGCGGCCCGGTGAGGCGCTACCCGGGGCGCGGAACCGCGCCATAGAGCCCGTTCGCGTGGATGTAACGGGCGACCGGGACGGGCACCAGCGCATCCCAGGGCTGCCCGGCGGCGATGCGGGCGCGGACCTCGCTGGCCGAGTGCGGGAACAACGGTTGCCGCAGCCGGAACACGCGGCCGGCAGGCGACGCGCGCAAGGCATCGGCGGATTCGGCCATGCGGCCGGCGATGGCTTCCGCCAGGTCGCCGTCGGCCTGCGGGGCGCTGCCGGTTGCAGGCAGCGGGGCAGCGCCAGGGGAGATGCCCGCGCGACCGGCGACGACGAAATGCGCGAGGTCGAACAGCGCGCGCCAGTCCTTCCAGGTCGGCAATGCGTCGAAGCTGTCGGCGCCGACGAGCAGCGCGACCGGCGCGTCGTCGCCGATCCCGGCGCGCAGCGCGCGCAGCGTGTCGACCGTCCAGGAACGGCCGTCGCGTTCCAGTTCGCGCAGGTCGAGCGCAAGCCCGGGCTCGCCCGCGATGGCGAGATCCAGCATCGCGGCGCGATCGACGGCAGGCGCGCCGGGCGGGGCGCGGTGCGGCGGATCCGCCGCGGGCATGAACGCGACGATCGCATCGAGCGCGTCGCGCGCGGCACGCGCGACCGCGACGTGGCCGAGATGGACCGGATCGAAGGTTCCGCCGTAGAGCACGCGGAGCGCTTGCGCCTCGCCGCGCCTCGCCATCAGCTGGCCGCGAGCAGCACGCCCGCCGGTGCGCTCGCCACCGCGAGCAGCACGCGTTCGAGTTGCAGCCATGGATCGTCGGGTTCGCTGCCGGGGCGCCAGCGGCCTTTCGCGATCCGGTCCACCGCGCCGAGCGCGGCGACGAAGCCTTCCCAGCGCGCAGCGGGATGCCGCGCGAGCGCGCGCAGCCACATCGCCTGCTTCGCGTCCCACACGCGCTGCGCCTTGAATTCGGCGTTGAGGTTGCCGCCGCGCGCCTTGGTCCGCGCCAGCGCCGCGCCGCGATGCAGTTCCATCGCCAGCATGCCGAGCAGCGCCGGCACCGCTTCGCCTTCCGCGCGCAGCCCGCGCAGCATGCGCGAGACCTGCGCGGGCTGGCCGTTGAGCGTGGCGTCGACGAGGCGGAACACGTCGTAGCGCGCCGAATCGGCGACCAGCGCGTCCATGCGCGCCGCGTCGAGCGGCACGCTGGTTGATGGCATGCCGTTCGAAGGCATGCCGTTCGGTTGCGCCCCGTCGAAAAGCAGCGCGAGCTTCTCGATTTCCTGCGCGGCCGCGAGCAGGTTGCCCTCGACGCGCTCGGCCAGCCGTGCGACTGCGCCGGCGTCGGCCTGCACGTTGCGCGCGCGCAGGCGCCGGTCGATCCAGTCGGGCAATTCGTGCGGCTTGATCGGCCACGCGACGGCGACCGCGCCGATCGCGGCGATGGCCTCGCTCCACTTGCCGCCGTGCGAACGGCTCCAGTCGCCGCAGGTCACGAGCAGGCAGACATCGGGCGCCGGATCGGCGCAGAACTCGAGGATCGCCTTCGCGCCCTCGGTGCCGGGCTTGCCGCCGGGCATGCGGATCTCGACCAGGCGCCGCGATGCGAACAGGCTTGGCGCGCGGAACGTCGCCTGCAGCGAATCCCAATCCCAGGTGCGGGGATCGCCCTCGAACGCGAACACCTCGCGCTCGGCGATGCCCTGCGCGCGCGCCGCGGCGCGGACCGCATCGGCGGCTTCGAGCACGCGCAGGGCCTCGGCCCCGGCGATGAGGTACGCAGGCGCGAGTGGCCCGCGCGCGATGCGCGCGGCGAGCTGTTCGGGCGTGGTTTCCACGCGGCCGCCCCGCCCCCGCCTAGGGCGTGGATGCGGGCACGGGCGTCGCGCCCCGGGCCTGCTGCAGGCGCGAAACCGCGTCGATGCGGCGCAGGATCGACGACACCATCTCGCGGCGCAGTTCGCGCAGCAGGATGTCGCGCTCGCCCTCGGTACCGGCGGAGTTGGTCGGCACCGACACGTAGTCGCGCGACAGTTCGATCGCCTGCTGCGGCACCAGGTCGCTGCCATCGGCGCGGCGCAGGTCGAAGACCACCGCGTAGCGCAGGGTGAATTCCTGCGAGCGACCGAACTGGTCGACGCTGATCGGCGTGTCGGCGAGCTGTTCGCTGGCGATGTGCAGCGTGGCAGCGTCGGCGACGCCCGGCGTTCCGGCGACGGCCAGCGTCGCGCCCGCGCGCTGCAGGGCCTGTTCCAGCTGCTGCTGGAGCGGGCCGTCTGGATTGGACGACGCGACCTGCACCGATTGCATGCCCGCGGGAAGCAGCAGCGAATCGCGCAGGTGGAAGCCGCAGCCGGCCAGGAACGCGCAGGCCGCGGCGAAGGCCACGACGCAGGCAGCGGAACGCAGGGAGGGTCGAAGTGCCATTGGCCCAGTCTGGACGAGGCCGGACGCAGCGGCAAGCACCGAGGCCACGCGGCCCGTGCCGCGACGGACCCGCCGGGCCGGCACGCCCGCCAAGGCTCAGCCGGCGACGATGTTCACGATCTTGCCGGGCACCACGATCACCTTGCGCACCGACTGCCCTTCCAGGAAGCGGGCCACGCCCGGCTCGGCCAGCGCCGCGGCTTCGACCACCTCGCGCGCCGCGCCCGGCGCCGCCTCGATCGTGCCACGCAGCTTGCCGTTCACCTGTACCGCGATCGTCACGCTGTCGCGCGCCAGTGCCGCCGGGTCGGCGCGCGGGAACGGCACGTCCTCGAGCACCGTTTCCGGATGGCCGAGCACCTGCCACAGCGCGTGCGACACATGCGGCGTGACCGGGTTGAGCAGCAGCACCATCGCCTCGAGCGCCTCGTGGCGCACCGCGCGGCCCTGGTCGGAACGATCGGTGAAGCGCGACACGTGGTTCAACAGTTCCATCAGCGCCGCGATCGCGGTGTTGAAGCTGTGGCGGCGGCCGTAGTCGTCGCCGACCTTCTGGATCGTTTCGTGCAGCTGCCGGCGCAGCGTCTTCTGCGCCGCGTCCAGCGCCGACGGATCGGCCACCGGATGGTCGGGCTGCGAAGCGTGCGTCGTGACTTCGCGCCAGAACCGGCGCAGGAAACGCGCCATGCCTTCGACGCCCGCCTCGCTCCACTCCAGCGACTGCTCGGGTGGCGCGGCGAACATCGAGAACAGGCGCACCGTGTCGGCGCCGTAACGGCCGACCATCGCCTGCGGATCGACGCCGTTGTTCTTGGACTTCGACATCTTCTCGATGCCGCCGATGCCGACCGGCTGGCCGTCGGCCTTCAGCACCGCGCCGGCGACGTGGCCGTGCGCATCGCGGCGCAGTTCGACGTCGGCGGGGTTGATCCATTCGCGGCGGCCGCCCTGGCCTTCGCGGTAATAGGTTTCGGCGACGACCATGCCCTGCGTGAGCAGCCGCGTCGCGGGTTCGTCGCTCTCCACCAGCCCCTGGTCGCGCATGAGCCGGTGGTAGAAGCGGAAATACAGCAGGTGCAGGATCGCGTGCTCGATGCCGCCGATGTACTGGTCGACCGGCAACCAGTAATCCGCGCGCGAGTCGACCTGCGTCGCCGCGCCCGGCGAGGTGTAGCGCGCGTAGTACCAGCTCGACTCCATGAAGGTGTCGAAGGTGTCGGTCTCGCGCTCGGCGGCGCCCGCGCACTGCGGGCACGTCGTCCTGCGCCACTCGGGGTCGGCCTTGATCGGCGACTTCACCCCGGAGAATTCGACGTCCTCCGGCAACACGACCGGCAACTGGTCTTCCGGCACCGGCACCGCGCCGCACTTGTCGCAGTACACGACGGGGATCGGGCAACCCCAGTAGCGCTGGCGGCTCACGCCCCAGTCGCGCAGGCGGAAGTTGACCTTGCGCTTGCCGTTGCCGTCGCGCTCGAGGCGCTTCGCGACCGCGGCGAAGGCCGCGTCGAAGTCGAGGCCGTCGAACTCGCCGGAATTCACCAGCCAGCCGCGGCCGGTGTACGCCGATTCCTCGTCGATGCGGCGCTGGTATTCGCGCACCACCTGCACCGCCGCACCCACGTCGTAGGCGTCGATCGCGGCGGATTCGCCCAGCGCGGCGGCCATCGCATCCTCGTGCGAACCGACGTGGCGAGCGAGTTCGGCGAGCGCATCGCGCACTTCGCCCGGTATCACCACCATGCGGACCGGCAGCTGGTAGGCCTGCGCGAACTCCCAGTCGCGCTGGTCGTGCCCGGGCACCGCCATCACCGCGCCGGTGCCGTAACCCATCAGCACGAAGTTGGCGACGTAGACCGGCATCGCGTCGCCGGTCACCGGGTGCAGCACGCGCACGCCGGTGTCCATGCCGCGCTTTTCCTGCGTCTCCAGTTCCGCCTCGGAGACGCCACCGTGGCGCAGTTCCTCGATGAACGCCGCGAGCGCGGGATTGCCCTGCGCCGCGCGCAGCGCGAGCGGGTGCTCGCCGGCGATGCTGACGAAGGTCGCGCCCATCAACGTGTCGGGGCGCGTGGTGAACACCGTGAGGCGTTCACCGGTCGGGTTGAAGTGCGCGTCGGCGACGGTGAAGCCGATCTCCAGGCCTTCGCTGCGCCCGATCCAGTTGCGCTGCATCGTCTTGACCGGCTCCGGCCAGCCGTCGAGCGTGTCGAGGCCGTCGAGCAGTTCCTGCGCGTAGTCCGTGATCTTCAGGAACCACTGCGGGATCTCGCGTTTCTCGACGATCGCGCCGGTGCGCCAGCCGCGCCCATCGACGACCTGTTCGTTCGCGAGCACGGTCTGGTCGACCGGATCCCAGTTCACGACCGAGTTGCGGCGGTACGCCAAGCCGTGCTTCATCAACCGCACGAACATGCGCTGCTCGTGCACGTAGTAGTCGGGGCTGCAGGTGGCGAACTCGCGGGTCCAGTCGATCGCGTAACCCATCGCCTGCAGCTGCGCGCGCATGTGCTCGATGTTGGCGTACGTCCACTTCGCCGGCGCGGTGTGGTGCTTGATCGCGGCGTTCTCGGCGGGCAGGCCGAACGCGTCCCAGCCCATCGGCTGCAGCACGTTGCGGCCGCACATCCGCTGGTAGCGGCTGATCACGTCGCCGATCGTGTAGTTGCGCACGTGGCCGACGTGCAGCGCGCCCGACGGATACGGCAGCATCGACAGGCAGTAGAACTTCGGCCGCGACGGATCCTCCGTCACCTCGTAGGCGCGGGTCCTGCTCCAGTAGCCCTGCGCGGCGGCTTCGACCGACGCGGGGTCGTAGCCGGCCGGCTCATGACCGGCTTGCTCTTGGGGGACGGCAGGACTGGCGGGGTCGTGGGCCACGATGCGCTTGCGGATGGGAACGGACCTTGAAGCCTACCGCAGCGCACAAAAAGCCGCCAACGCAGGCCAGGCGAACTGGGCGCACAGGCCCAGCCGCTGGGCGAAACCCGGGCCGGCGCCCATGCCCTCCCACGCCTGCGGCGGCAGCCCGAGGCAGCAGATCGCAACCGCCACGAGCAGCGGCCCGGCCACCACCGCGACGCGCCACGCCACCCGCCCGCGCAAGGCCAGCGGCAGCAGCAGCGCCGACGGCAGCCAGGCCACCAGCGACAGCATGGCCGCGGCGACATGGGCCTTCGAATCCGCACCGTCCAGCAGCCGCAGGTCGAGCGGCAGCACGCCCTGCGCCGCGAATGCCAGCCCGGAGAACATCAGCAGCCAGCCGCCGATGCGTCCCGTCGCGCCGACACCGGCCCGCGCGAGCGGACGCTGCAGCGCGACCGCGAAGACGGCGACGAGCAGCCCGGGCAGCGCATAACCCAGCGCATTCCAGGCCGCGGCATGCGGCACGCCGCGCGCACCGAGCAGGTCCACCGCCTGCAGCGACTGCGAAAAACCCGGGAGCGTCGCGCCCAACCCCCCCAGCGCCGCGAGGAACAGCACGGCCGCCAGCCAGCCCGCATGCAGCGCGATCCGGTTCATCCGCGACGGTACCGGTACAGCTGGGAACCGCCGAAGACCGCCAGCGCCAGCAACACCAGCCACAGCAGGCCATAGCGGATCCACTCGGCACCGAACTGCGGGACCAGCTCCGGCTTCGCCTGCACCGCGACGCCCGCCACCAGGTTCAGCAGCGCGAGCGCATAGAACCCGTGCTTCGCGGCCGCGCCGTCGATCGCGACGTCGCGCTCGTCCGCCAGCGGTTCGTTGCGGCGCCAGTTCTGCAACGCCGCGATCGCGATGGCATACGCGCTGAAGCCCATGAACAGCGGCGACGCCGGCGTGTCGTGGTCCGCGCCGGCAGCGCCGCTGCCCGGCCAGTGCCAGAACAGCAGCCAACCGAGGTAGAGGCTGCCGGCCACCGCGCCGAGGAATCCCACCAACGCCGTCAGTTCTCGCCTGCCCATCATCGTGCTCCTCCGCAACGGTTCGTGAAGTTGTCGCGCAGGAAGCGTTCCATGCGCGGGAATTCGTCCAGCGGCTCGCGATGTCCGCCTTCGACCGGGAGATGCTCCACGGGGTAGCGGAAGCCGTGCGCGTGCATGCGCGCGACCATCGCATCGGACATTTCGCGCGACGGCCAGGTTTCGTCCTGCGTCGCGGAGACGAACATCACCGGCCCGTGGATGTCTTCGACCGGGATCGCGGCACGCGCCATCGCCGCCTGGTCGCGCATCATCGCTTCGAAGGCGCCGCGCAGGTCTCGGGTGAGCAGCGCCGGCGCCGCGCTCCAGGGCACCGGCACGAAGGGCAGCGGCTTGCCGTGCAGCACGAAGCCCGGCGTCGCCATCGCCGGCGTCAGCGCCGGGAACACCGCGCTGCCGGGCACGATGGCCACGACCGCATGGATGTCGGGATACGCACTGGCCAGCAGCAGAGCCAGTTCGGCACCGCGCGAGCCGCCGATCACCGCGACGCAGCGCGCGTCCACGCGCGGGTCCTGCTTTGCACGCTCGATCGCGTCATGCACCGCATCGACCGAGATCCTGTCGAGGTGTTCGGGCGTGGTCGGCGTACCGAAATAGCCCAGCGCCAGCATCGCGTAACCCTGGTCGAGGAAGCGTTCGCGCTGCCGCTTCCACGGATCCGTCGCCCACGCGTTGCCGCCTTCGCTGCCGCCGAGGCCGACCAGCAGCGGATGCTTCGCTCCGTCACCGCGCACATACAACCGCGCATCCACCTGTCCCTGCCGGGCCGGCGGCGTAGTCGTGTCGGCGTGCGCCACCGACCACCACACCCAGCCCGCCAGCAGCAGGACCAGCGCGACGACCACGCCGACCAGCCATGCAAGGACCCGCAATCCTTTCCGCGACGCTCCGCCCGGATGCCGCATGCTCATTTGCCCCTGTTCCATTGGAAGACCTCCTCGATGCGCGTGCCCAGCGCGTCCGCGATGCGGAAGGCGAGTTCCAGCGACGGCGCATAGCGCCCCGCTTCCAGCGCGATGATGGTTTGCCGGGTGACGCCGCAGGCATCGGCCAGCGCTTGCTGCGTCATTCCCCCGCGCTCGAAGCGCAGGCGGCGGATCTCGTTGGCGACGAGCGTGCCGGTCATGCGGCGGCCCGGCGATCGCGCCAGTACAGGACCGCCGCCGCGAGCTGCTCGAACCACAGGCCCCACAACAGCGCCTGCATCAACAACTGTGCGATGTACGGATAGCTCAATTCGCGCAGGCGTTCGGTGGGGCTGAAGCCGAGCATCAGCGCGATCGCGATCACGCAGAAGGCGGTGGCGCCGCGCCCCCACTGGCCGGCGGCCAACTGGATGCGCGTGTCGCGCTCGTCCGCGAGCACGGTGCCCGCCCAGCGCTTCTTGAGCACGTGCACCAGCACCAGCCAGGCCACGAACAGCGTGCCGATGCTCCGGCCCGCCGCGTTGGTGTCCGGGTTGTGGCCGATCGGCACCTCCGGCAGGAACAGGTGCATCTTGAGGATCGTCGCGACGAGCACCGCGCCGACGAAGGCGATGCCGACCCACGCCTGCCACTCGCCGGGCGCGATCGCGGCTTCCTCGTCGCTGTGCGGGATCCGGTGGACCAGGCCGACGCAGAACCACACCGCCGCGACGAACAGGCAGGTGCCGAGCCAGCCGACCGGGAAATCCCCGGACAAGCCCGGAATGTCCCGGTAGTTGCCACCGAAGAACAGCGCCAGCCCGATGCCGGCCAGCGCCAGGCACGCGATGAGTCGGTTGCGCGGGGAGAAGGCTGCCATGGAATGTCACCTGTACCGGACTTGATGTAATGTGGAGGTTACATTCACCTCGGCGGATGTCAAGTATTTTTTACATCGATCGCCGCCCGTTGCATTGAGCGCGGCGCGCCTCCATCTCCCGGACATCCTCCCCCGGACCCGACCATGACCGCCGATACCACCAGGCCGCACGTTTTCGACGCCACCACCGACCGCTTCGAGGCGGACGTCATCCAGCGCTCGATGCAGGTGCCGGTGCTGGTCGATTTCTGGGCGACCTGGTGCGGGCCGTGCAAGACGCTGGGCCCGATCCTCGAGAAGCTCGCGGCCGAGTACCACGGTGCCTTCGAACTGGCCAAGGTGGACGTGGACCAGGAACAGCAGCTCGCGGCCGCGTTCCAGATCCGCTCGGTGCCGACGGTGATCCTGGCCAAGGACGGGCAGCTCGTCGACGGCTTCCCGGGCGTGTTGCCGGAGGGCCAGCTGCGCGAATTCCTGAAGCACCACGGCATCGAGCCGGCGGCCGCGGATGCGGATGACGGGGCGGGCGACGCGGGCGCCGAGCCGCCGGCGCCGCTGGATCCGCACGCGGAAGTGATGCGCCTGCGCAAGGCCGTCGAGGCCGAACCGGACAACGACGCGCTCAAGCTCGACCTCGCGCTCGCCCTGCTCGCCACCGGCGGCGCACGCGAAGCGGAAAAGCTGCTCGACGCGCTGCCCGCGAACCTCGCCACCGACGACCGCGCCGTGCGCGCACGCGCGCGGCTGGGTTTTGCCGCGCTGCTCGAGGACGCGCCCCCGCGCGAAGTGCTCGAAGCCGCCATCGCGTCGGACCCCGCCGACCTGCGCGCGCGCCACCTCCTCGGCGCGCGCGGCATCGTCTCCGGCGACGCCGAGGCTGGCCTCGAGCAGTTCCTCGAGATGCTGCGCCGCGACCGCAACTTCCAGGACGGCCTGCCGCGCAAGGCGCTGATCGATGCGTTCCGCGTGGTCGACGACGAGGACCTGGTCGGCCGCTACCGGCGCCGGATGTCGTCGCTGCTGCTGGCCTGACGTCCGGCCCCTCGGGAGATCACGCCGATGCGCACCGTTTCCGCGCGCACGCTGCGCCATGTCCTCAACCTGTGGCCGCCGTTCCTGTTCACCGGCATCCACGTCGCCGCGATCGGCGACGACTTCCGCAGCGCACGCGTGGAGTTGCGCATGCGCCCGTGGAACCGCAACTACGTCGGCACGCATTTCGGCGGCTCGCTGTTCGCGATGACCGATCCGTTCTGGATGCTGATGGTGCTGCACGCCCTGGGCGACGGCTACATCGTCTGGGACAAGGCGGCGACGATCGACTTCGAGAAGCCCGGACGCGGCCCCGTGCACGCGGAGTTCGCGCTCGACGACGCGACGCTGGAGGAACTGCGCGCCGCCGCGGCCGGCGGCGACAAGGTGCTGCGCTGGTTCGACGCGCCGGTGCGCGATGCCGCCGGCGACGTGGTGGCGATGGTCCGCAAGCAGCTGTACGTGCGCCGCAAGCGCCCGAAGGACTGACCGGCGGCCGGCGGCGGCCCTGTCCCGCGTTCGATTCCACATCGCCGCACCACGCGGCCACGGACGTCCCCTACAATCGCCGCCATGCCACCGATCGCCCCCTCCCTGGGACAGCGCCTGCAGCGCCTGTTCCTCACCGGCCTGCTGACGCTGCTGCCGATCTGGCTGACCTGGGTCGTGGTCAAGTTCGTCTTCGGCCTGCTGTCCGACCTCAGCCGCCCCGTCGTCGACCCGACGCTGGATTCGCTGGCGGCGCTCGATCCGCGCACGCTCGCCTGGCTGGAGGACCCCTGGGTCGGTACCGCCATCGCGCTGGTGGCGACGGTCGTGGTGATCCTGCTGGCGGGCTGGCTGGCGCGCCGCGTGTTCGGGCAGCGGATGCTGCGCTGGTTCGAAGCGCTCGTGGCGCGCGTGCCGCTGGCGAGCACGATCTACGGCAGCGCGCGCAAGCTGCTCGACATCCTGCAGACGCAACCCGACGGCACGCAGCGCGTCGTGCTCATCGACTTCCCGCACGACCAGATGAAGTCGGTCGGCTTCGTCACGCGCGTCATCCGCGACCAGGTCACCGGCCGCGAACTCGCCGCGGTGTACGTGCCGACCACGCCGAACCCGACGTCGGGCTACCTGGAAATCGTGCCGATCGAGAAAGTCACGCCGACCGACTGGACGGTGGACCAGGCGATGAGCTTCATCATCAGCGGCGGCGCGGTCGCGCCCGACACGATCCCGTTCACGCCCCCGAATGCCGCCAGGGGCGGCGGTGCGCAGGGACCCGCAGCGTGAGCGCCGTGGCCGGCGCCGACGCTTCGCCGCTTTCCGACCGTTCCACGCGCCTGTTCGTCTTCCTCGCCGCGTTCTTCTGCATCAACGCGGTGATCGCCGAGTTCATCGGCGTCAAGATCTTCGCGCTCGAGGACACGCTCGGCATCAGGCCGCTGGAATGGAACCTGTTCGGCCAGACCGGCTCGCTCAACTTCACCGCCGGCACGCTGCTGTGGCCGATCGTGTTCATCATGACCGACACGGTCAACGAGTATTACGGCAAGCGCGGCGTGCGCTTCATCAGCTGGCTGGCCGCCGGGCTGATCCTGTACGCGTTCGCGTTCGCGTATGCCGCGATCCACCTTGCGCCCGCGTCCTGGTGGGTCGGCGTGGCGAAGGACCAGGGCGTGCCCGACTACCAGGCCGCGTTCGCCGCGATCTTCGGCCAGGGCATGTGGATCATCGGGGGCTCGCTGGTCGCCTTCCTGATCGGGCAGCTGGTGGACGTGCACGTCTTCCATCGCATCCGCAAGCACACCGGCGATCGCCACGCGTGGTTGCGCGCGACCGGCTCGACCGCGGTCTCGCAGGTGATCGACAGCTTCGTGGTGCTGTACATCGCCTTCGTGATCGGGCCGCAGCACTGGTCGATGTCGCTGTTCCTGGCGGTCGGCACGCTCAACTACATCTACAAGATGGGCGCGGCGATCGCGCTGATCCCGCTGCTGTACCTCGCGCGCGGGTGGATCCACGCCTACCTCGGCCACGAGCGCGCGCACGCGATGCGCGACCACGCCGCGGCGATGCAGTAGGCACGCCGCCGCGATGGCCGGTTTCGAACGCGGGTTGCTGAAGCGCTGGACCGCCGCCGCCTTCGCGAAGGCGGGCTTCGTGCTGCTTGCGATCGGCGCGCTGCCGATCCTGCTCTACACCTGGCTGGGTCCCGCGAACGGGAATCCGATCGGCCTCGGGCTGCTGATGGTGGTGCTGGTTCCCGTCGGCTTCCTGCTGCTCGGCATCGCCGCGCTCAAATGGTTGCTCGCGCGGCTGCAGCAGCAGGATTGAGCGACGAAAAAAAGGCCGGCAATGCCGGCCCTCTTCGATGCACGGAATCCGGAAACGGATCAGGCGCGACTGGTGCGACGCGCGCCCTGCCCGTTCGAACGCTGCTTGGGGCCGGCATGGCCGCTGCGCGCGGCCGGCTTGCCGTGCGGGCGATGCGCGGGACGACCGGCCGGGCGCTGGCCCTGGCGCTGGCCGCCACCGCCGTTCTTCGGGATCGGCGTGTCGAGGCGGATCGGCTTGCTCGGCGCGTAGCCTTCGACCACGTCCATCTGCAGGTCGACCTTGAGCATGCGCTGGATCTGGTTCAGCAGGCCACCCTCTTCCGGCGAGACCAGGGACAGTGCCTCGCCCGTCGCGCCGTTGCGGCCGGTGCGACCGATGCGGTGGATGTAGTCCTCCGCGACCATCGGCAGGTCGTGGTTGATCACCAGCGGCAGGTCGGGGATGTCGAGCCCGCGCGCGGCGACGTCGGTGGCCACGAGCACGCGCGCGCGGCCGGCCTTGAACTGGTCGAGCGCCTTCTGGCGCTGCGCCTGGCTCTTGTTGCCGTGGATCGCGACGGCCTTCAGGCCGGCTTCGCCCAGCTGCTCGGCCAAACGGTTGCAGCCGTGCTTGGTCTTGCCGAACACCAGGACCTGGTCGGTATGGCGCTTGCTGAGGATGTCGATCAGCAGGGCGCGCTTGCGCGAATTGTCGACCGGGTGCACGCGATGCACGATGGTCTCGGCGATGGTGTTCTGCGCCGCGACCTGCACCTGCTTCGGGTTGCGCATGAACTCGAGCGCGAGCGCCTTGATGCGCGGCTCGAACGTGGCCGAGAACAGCAGCGTCTGCCGCTCCGCGGGCAGGCGCTGGAGGACGCGCTTGATCGCCGGCAGGAAGCCCATGTCGAGCATCCGGTCGGCTTCGTCGAGCACCAGCACTTCGATGGCGTCGAGCTTCACGCTGCCGCGCTCCATGTGGTCGATCAGTCGGCCGGGCGTGGCGACGAGGATGTCGGCGCCGCGACGCAGGTTGTCGACCTGCGGGCCCATGCCGGCGCCACCGTAGATGGTGGTCACGTTGAGGTGCAGGTGGCGGTTGAAGGTCTTGATGCTGTCGGCGACCTGGACCGCGAGTTCGCGGGTCGGCACCAGCACCAGCGCGCGCGGCTTGCGCGGGCCCTTGGCGGGCGTCTGCTTCGACAGGCGCTGCAGCAGCGGCAGGCCGAAGGCCGCCGTCTTGCCGGTACCGGTCTGGGCGCCGCCCAGCAGGTCATGGCCGGCCAGGGCCAGCGGGATCGCCTGCGCCTGGATCGGGGTGGGGGCGGTGTACTTGTTTTCGACAAGCGCGCGCAGCAACGCGGGCGAAAGCCCGAGGGTTTCGAACGTCATGGCAATGGAACTCCCTAACGACCCGCGCGATGGCGGGCCTACCCGGAGCGTTCCTTGAACCGCGCTGCGAGCGATCTTGTTGGACGACGCCGGATGCTCCGGGTCGTGCCTGCGCGACGAAAGGCGTGCGGGGAGAAGGCCGCGGAAGCCGGAAATGCTCCTGAAAGCAGGTCCGGCCGGGCGGCAGGCTTACCAGGAAAACGGATCAGCCGTGCACAGGACAGGCGGAAGTCTACCCGAAAACACCTGAACAGGTGCCCGGAGCCTCCCGCCCCGCGTCCGGCGGGGGCTAGGCCAGCAGGGATTCGAACTCGCGGGCGTCCATCGGCTTGCCGATCCAGAAGCCCTGGGCGAGGTCGCAGCCGCGCTCGCGCAGGATCTCGTACTGGCCTTCCTTCTCGACGCCCTCGGCCACGACGGTGATGCCCAGCGAGTGCGCCATCGCGATGATCGCCGTGGTCAGGGCCAGGTCGTCGGGGTCGCGCAGCATGTCGGAAATGAAGCTGCGATCGATCTTGACGCCGTCGGCCGGCACGCGCCGCAGGTGGCTGAGCCCGGAGAAGCCGGTGCCGAAGTCGTCCAGCCACACCTTCACGCCGGTGCTGCGGAGGCGTTGCAGCAAAGCGCTGACATGCACCTCGTCGCCGAGCACCGCGGTCTCGGTGAGTTCGATGTGCAGTTGCGAGGGCAACAGCCCGGTATCGCGCAGGGTGCTGGCCACCTGCTGCGGCAGCTCGCCGCTGCGCAGCTGGCGCGGCGACACGTTCACCGACACGAACAGGCCCTCGGCACGCGGATTGTCACGGTGCCAGCGCATCGCGTCGGCGCAGGCGGTGCGCAGCACTTCGGGTCCGATGCTCTCGATCAGGCCGCTCTGCTCGGCGACGTCGATGAACACCGATGGCGCGATGTTGCCCTGCTCCGGGTGGTTCCAGCGCAGCAGCGCCTCGGCGCCGACGAGGAAGCCATCGCCCAGCCGGTAGATCGGCTGGTACGCGAGGCTCAGCTCGCCGCGGCCCCACGCGCCACGCAGGTCCTGCTCCAGGCGCACGCGGCGTTCCACCGCCTGGTCCATCGCGCGGCTGTAGAAGCGATAGCAGTTCTTGCCCGCGACCTTGGCCTGGTACATCGCGATGTCGCCGTTCTTCATCAGCGCCGTGGCACCGGCGGCGTCGTCCGGGAACAGGGTGATGCCGATCGAAGTGCCGAGGAACACCTGGCGGCCCTCGACGACGATCGGCCGCGCCAGTTCGGCGACCAGGGTTTCGGCCAGCGCTTCGGCGGGGATGCGCACGTCGCGGCCCTCGCCCCCGCCCTGCAGGAGGATGACGAATTCGTCGCCGCCGAAGCGCGCGAGCAGCGGTTCGCTGCCGTCGCCCGCACCGCCATGGCGTTCGACGGCGAGCCGGATGCGATTGGAGAACTGCACCAGCACCTCGTCGCCCGCGTCGTGGCCGAGCGTGTCGTTGACGCGCTTGAAGTCGTCGATGTCGGCGAACAGGAGCGCCATCTCGCGCCCGGCGCCGCGCGCCTGCATCAGGCGCTGGTCCAGGCTTTCGCGGAAGGCAAGCCGGTTGGCGAGGCCGGTCAGCGCATCGGTGTAGGCCATGCGCCGGATCTCGCGGTCGTGCCGCGCGATGCTGTCGCCCATGCGCCCGAATGCGCGCATCAGGTCACCGACCTCGTCGTTGCGCGGGCCGGGCGCCACCGATGCCTCGAAGTTGCCGGCCTCGATCTCGCGCGCCGCGTCCGCCAGTTCGCGGATCGGCCGCACCAGCACGCGCTGCAGCGCGTAGCTCGCCGCCGCGCCGAGCGCGACCAGGCCGAGCAGCGCGAACCCGATCCACCACAGGTGGCGCGTGCCGATCGCGCCGATCCGGCGGCCGAGTTCCGTCGAGGCGCGCATCTCGTCGGCGCGGACGCCATCGAGCGAATAGCCGATGCGCACGCCGCCCAGGCGCTCGTCGCCGACCTTGATCGGGCTCGACACCTCGAGCACGCGGTCGGTCCACTGCGCATGCACGCCCGGCGCCGACACCGCTTCGTAGGCGAGCGGATCGCGCATCGCCTGGCCGTAGGTCGGGATGTCGCCGGAACCGTCATGGATGATGTCGCCGTCGTCGTCGTACACCAGCACGTAGCCCACGTCCGGCTGGCGCAGTATGTTGCGGGCGATGACGCCGATCTGGTCGAGGTCGAAGTAGTACAGCGGGTTCACCAGCGCGTCGGCGACCTGCGCGGCTTGCGCCTGTCCGTGCTCGCGCAGCCGATCGAACAGCAGCTGGTGCATCGCGTCGCGGCTCTGCCGCGCGACGTCGGCCTGCATGGCGCCCTGGCGCTGCAGCAGCAGCGCGACCACCGCCAGCATCAGCAGCAGCATCGCGCCGGCCAGCACCGCGAACTTCGCGTGCAGGCCGCGTGGGCGCCAGCGCAGGTTCACTCGACTTCCTTGCGCACGCGCGCCACGCCTTCGCCCAGTTCGCGCAGCGAGGCGTCCGTGGCCGCGTCGATCGGCAGGAACCGCGTCGTGCCGAAGAACTGCAGCAGCGCCTCGCGCGCATCCGGATCGTTGCCCGCCTCCTCGAGGACCTGGCGCAGGCGTTCGCGCACGCGCGGGTCGAGGTCGCCGCGCACCATCTCCAGCGCGCGCGGATACGGGCCGCTTTCGGCCACCACGCGGAAATCGTCGCGGTAGGTCGGCGGGATGCGGCGCGGGTTGTCCCAGTCGAGGTTGCTGATGGTGCCGGCGTCCACGAGGTGCTTGTGGACCCAGGTCGCGATGTTCAGTTCCGAGCGCGCGAAGACGTAGCCGACGGAGCCCGGCACCGGCCGGTCCATCGGCGACAGCAGGATCTGCAGCGGCAGGCCGTGCCGGAGCAGCTGCAGCGCCGGCACGATGTACGCGCTCGTGGACGAGGTGTTCTGGAAGGCGATGCTGTGGCCGCGCAAGTCGTCGAGCGAGGCGATGCCGCTGTCGCGGCGCACGAACACCAGGCTACGGTAGGTGCCGGCGCCGTCGCGCTCGGTGAGCAGCAGCGGCTTCGCGCCGGCGCGTTCCTGCAGGCGCATCGCGTTGGCGGAGGTCTCGGTGACCCAGTCGACGCGGCCGCGGCGCAGGTAGCTGCTCATCTGCTGCGTGTCGCGCGCCATCAGGATCCGGCCTTCGGTGATCCCGACGTCGGCCATGCGCGGCACGACGTAGTCGAGCAGCGGGCGCAATTGCTCGTAGTGCGCCTTCGGGTCGTCGCTGATGCGTCCCAGGACCAGCACGTGCGGCTCGCCCGCGCGCACCGGCATGGCCGGCAGCAGGGCCGCGGCCAGGCCAATCAGGCACGACAACAGGTGCGGCGACGTCAGGCGCGGCAGTAGGCGCACGGCTCGAGATTCCCCCTGGTACTGCAGCCCGCAGCCTACTGGAAATGCCGCGACGCCGACACCTGCCGGCCTAGTCGTCGCCGCCCTGCTCGCCCGCGCCCCCGGCCAGCCGGGCCATCCGCTGCGCGTCGGCGAGGACTCCGCGCAGCAGCCGCACCTCGCGCGCGTCCGGCCGGGCACGCAGGAACAGCCGGCGCAGCTTGCGCATCGCCGACGCCGGGGCACGGCCCTTGTGGAAGTCGATGTCGTCCAGGGTCTCGGCGAGCTGGGCGAAGAGCCCCTCCATCTCGGCGTGCGAGGCCGGCGGGTCGCGGTCCTGCCCGGCGGGGAACGCGTCCGGCGCCGCGACCGCCATGGGGGCCGGCGCGGCTGCTCCGGGACCCTGGCCGGCCAGCCACGCCATGCGCAGCTCGTAGGCCAGCACCTGCACCGCCGCGGCCAGGTTCAGCGAACCGTATCCGGGGTCGGAGGGGATATGTACCGCGCCGTGGCAGAGCTGCAGTTCCTCGTTCTCCAGGCCGGTGCGCTCGCGGCCGAACACCAGGGCGACCTCGGTCCCGGCGGCGGCCTCCGCCAGCGCGGTGGCGGCGGCATCGCGCGGCACCTGCTCCGGCAGCGGCACCCGGCGGCTGCGGGCGGTGCAGCCCAGCACCAGGCGGCAATCGGCAATCGCTTCGGCGAGCGTGGCATGCAGCGTCGCGGCCTCCAGCACGTCGCGGGCGCCGGCCGCGAGGGCGTCGGCTTCGCGGTCGGGATAGCGCTCCGGGGCGACGAGGGCCAGGCGCGACAGCCCCATCGTCTTCATCGCCCGCGCCGCCGAGCCGATGTTGCCGGGGTGCTGGGTGCCGACCAGCACGATGCGGATGCGCGCGGCGGCGGCGAAGACGGGCATGTCCTGCGGCGATGACGGCGGCGTCGGGGAAGTGTCCATGGCGGCAATGTTAAACTCCGCGTCCCGGCCCCCGCGCCGGCGCGTTCTTTCCCGCCGCCGTCCCCCGCCCCTCCCCGAGGTCGTTCCGCATGCTCAAGCCCGCCGTCAACGTCATGATCAAGGCGGCCCGCGCCGGCGGAAACGTGCTGCTGCGGCACATGCACAAGCTCGATGCGTTGAAGATCGTCGAGAAGGCGCGGATGGACTACGCCAGCGAGGTCGACGGCCTGGCCGAAGCGGAGATCGTCAAGGAACTGCGCCGCGCCTACCCGGAATACGCGGTGCTCGGCGAGGAAGGCGGGATGCAGCCCGGCCGCGGCCCCGGCAGCCGCGCGACCTGGGTCATCGATCCGCTCGACGGCACAAGCAACTACCTCCACGCCTGGCCGCACTGGTGCGTGTCGATCGCGCTGGTCGAGAACGGCGAGCCGACGCATGGCGTGATCTTCGACCCGCTGCGCAACGAACTGTTCACCGCTACCCGTGGCGCGGGCGCGCAGCTCAACGAGCGCCGTTTCCGCGTGGGCGAACGCAAGGACCTCGCGGGCGCGATGCTGATCACCGGCTTCCCGCCGCGCGACCGCGCGAACCTCGCGCCGCAGCTCGACACGCTGCGCGGGCTGCTCGACGGCGCGGGCGCCGAGGACGTGCGCCGCACCGGCTCGGCCGCGCTCGATCTCGCGTACGTGGCCTGCGGCCGCGCCGACGCCTACTTCGAATCCGGCCTGCAGCCCTGGGACATCGCCGCCGGCGTGCTGCTGGTGCGCGAAGCCGGCGGGCGCGTCACCGACTATCGCGGCGCGAACCTCTCGCGCATGGACGTGGCCGAATCGCGTGGCCGCCAGGTCATCGCCGGCAACCTGAAGGTCTCCGCCGAGCTGCAGAAGGCGATCACCGCCTCCGGCTACGCCGCCAAGGTCGCGTAAGCGCCCCCGCCGCGGATTCCACGGATGGAAAACGGGTCCGCGCCAGCCCCTGCCGGCGCGGACTTTTCCTGGATCAGCGCCGCGGCAGCGCCGTGCAGCACATCTTCCCGCACTGCACGTTCAACGTCATCTTCGCGCCCAGGCCCGTCATCAGCCCGGTCTTCGGGTTCCACGAAGTCGGCGTGTTGACGACCGTGACCGTCAGGACGTTCAGCCCTTGCTGGAACCAGGACGGCTGCGTGGACACCGCCGTCGTGGTCGAGCCGCACATCCCACTGGAGCACGAGGCGATGGGATGCCCGTTGAGGTTCGCCTGGAACGTGTTGTCCGCCGCGATCGAGCCGCCGATCGACAGGTTGGCGTAACCCTCGGGCATGCACGGCAGGTTGAACGCAAGCGTGTAGGTGTACGTCCCGCTCAGTGCGGCGGAGTTGACCTGCGACGAGGAGAACGGCTGGATCCAGTAGCCGTTGTTCCCCGTCCACGACGCGTAGGTCACCGCCGTCGGACCGCCGAGATTCGCCTGCCCCGGACCGGTCGCGGTCCAGGAGCCGTTGTTGGTGCTGAAGTCCACGCGGATCTCGTCGCCGGCGTACTTGCACTCCGGGACGGGCACCACGCGCCGACGCATGTCCTCGTCGCGACCCTCGCGGGCAGGCTCGTGCTGCATGCCGCCCGGCGCCGGCAGCTTGCGTTGCGCGAACGCCGATGCGGCGCAAAGCGCCAACAGGGCTGCTGCGACGATGACCTTGCCCGACAGCGGTTGCCTTGCGGGACTCTTCATGGATCTCTCCTGGAGGTGCCTGGGATGAGGCGCCGGCAGCCTGCTCCAGCCACGCAGCGCGCGGCATCCCACGATCGTGGGGGTGCGGCGCATGCCGCCGCGCATGACGGCATGCAGGTGCTAGGCTCCGGACGGGGCCAACGAGGCGAGCGGGGAACGCATGCGGCTGTCGGTCGTCGTGCCTGTCGTGGTGCTCTGCTTGTGCGCGGCGGTGTCGTTGGCATCCTGGCGCGCACGTCCGCGCGCGGAGCCAGCCGCGCGCACCGGGATGGGCTTGCTGCGCGCCTACGCATGCGATCGCGGCGAAACCAAGGTCGTGCTGGTGAAGGGTCTCGAGGACGGTTTCTCCCCCGCCGGCAAGGAACGCGGCTTCCTGAGGCCGGCGCTCGACAAGCCACGGTGGCAATCCATCGCCCCGGGCAGTTATGACCAGAGCCAGCCTGATCACTACTTCATCGATTCGCTGCAGGCGCCGGCACGCATCCGCAACGGCCTGTTCGTCATCGGCCTGAAACCGCTGGGCGTCACCGACAGCGACAACGACGTCATCGGCCTTGGCGACTTGACGTCGCCCTTCCACTTCGGCGACGCGATCGGCCGGCTGCCCGTGCTACCTGGATGGAAGCGGGAGGGCACGCTGTATTCCGTGCAGCTCGGCGACGTCGATTTCCCGGACTCTGGCCCCGGAACCACGCGCACGCTGCTCGCCTACCTCGATGCCGGTGCGGAGCCTCGGTGGTTCGACGTGATGGTGCAGGACGACACCAGCGTCGATTTCGTCGGCCTTGCCGCCTGCGTCAGGCCACCTGCCGGGAATGGCGTGACGCTGATGACCGACATCCGGCAGCCCGCTGCATCCGGCGTCGTGGCACTGACATGCATCAACGTGCCGCAGGACTGGACGACCTGCGACCAGTACGTCGGCGACACGGCGTGCGAAACCGAGTTGCCGCTGGCCTGCGTTTTGCCGGGCCGAAGCGCGCCGCCGCGCATCCTGGTGGACGCCGGCCTCGTGGGGGGCTGGAGCGGCGGCGACATCGCACTGACCGCACCCGTCGCCGCGTCTCGCTTCAGGCGCATTGGCGAGGCCGATGCGTATTGCGCGGCGCAATTCGGCGATGGCTGGCGCACGCTGACCTCGCACGAGGGCCTTCCGAACTTCGGCGTGAGCGGTCGCGGCCATCCGCCGGCGGCCCCGGTGCGCGCCTGGGTCGACGAGGTCAACCAGCCGTACGGCACGTGCTGGAAGCGATGAACACCACGGCAGCCCATCGCATCGGCATCCTCGAGGACGACGCGAGCCTGCGCGCGTACCTGGAGCAGATCGTCGGCGAAAATGATGGCCTGTCGCTCGCGTTCTCGTGCGGGACCGTCGCCGAAGCGGTGGCGTGCATCGAAGGGACGCAACCCGACCTCTGCCTCGTCGACCTGCAACTTCCCGATGGCAGCGGCCTCGAGTTCATCTCGCGCCTGAAGGCCGCGCGCAACGCGCGCTGCCTGATCCTGACCGTGCTGGGCGACCGTGCAAGCGTGATCGCCGCATTGCGTTCCGGCGCCGATGGGTACCTGCTCAAGGACACGGCCCCGGAACAGCTGCGTCGCGCGATCGTGTCGACGCTCGCCGGCGAAACGCCACTGAGCCCGCGCGCCGCGGGTTACCTGCTGGAAATCTGGAAGGCCTGCTCGGACACGCCCGGGCTGCCAAGCGATGCCGCGCTGACCGCGCGCGAAATCGAGATCCTGCAGTTGTTCTCGCGCGGGTTGAGCTACCGCGAGGCGGCGAAATCACTGGGCATTTCGCCACACACCATCGGCGACCACGTCAAGTCGACCTACCGCAAGCTCAACGTGCATTCCTGCACCGAGGCCATCTTCGAGGCGCGTCAGCTCGGGCTGATTCCCTCGCGCGGCTGAATCGCGCCCGCCGCGGCCGGATCCGGAGGGTGCGCCCCCGGCATCTCGACCTCGACGACCACTCGCGTGCCGCCGCCGGCCTCGGGTTCGAAGCGCAACGACGCGCCCAGGCGCTGCGCGCGCCACGCCATGTTCGACAAGCCGTTGCCTTGGGCCGGCCGCTCCACCGGCAAGCCGACGCCGTCGTCGGCGATCTCGATGCGGACCCTGCTCCCCCCATCCAGCGGCCGGACCGAAACCAGCAGGTTGCGGCCGCCCGAGTGGCGCAATGCGTTGTTCACCGCTTCCTGCATCAGGCGATACACGTGCAGCATCCAGGAAGGATCTTGCGCGTCGCCATGCGTGTGTTCCGGCTGCTGCCAGCGCAGCGCCATGCCCGCGGCTTCCACCTGCGGCGCGATGCGCGCTCGGAATACGCCCAGCGCCGTCGCCAGGCTGCCGTCCGTCGCGTCCATCGAGTCGACGATGAGGCGGAGGTCCGCGAGGCCGTCCACCAGTTCGGTTTCGATCTGGCAGATGTCGACGTGGCGCATGCGGATCCGCGCCAACAGCGAGGCCAGCGTTCCGCCGACGCCATCGTGCACGTCGCGCGCAAGGCGCTGTCGCTCCTCGAGGATCGCGGCGCGCCGCCGCTGCAGTTCCAGTTCGCGATTGGCGCGTTCGATCTCGATGCGCTGGAGACGCACCGCGCGCCGCAAGTCCAGGTGCACCGCGGCGTAGCGCCGCGCGTCCTTGCCGAAGGTCCAGGCCGATGCTGCCGCGAGCACGACCGCCGCGCACGCCAGGCTGCAGCCGTAGTACGCCTCCAGCCACGGCAGCCATGGCAGCCATGGCCCGGAATACGGTTCGAACGCCTGGCGCAACGCGACGAGCGCCACCATGGCGACCGCCGCGGCCAGTGCGCCCGCGACCACGCCCTCGGCGCGGCCGGCCGCGAGGCGCGGCCGATTCGCAGCCGCGCACGCCAGTGAAGCCAATGCCGCGGCCAGCAACACCTGGTCCACCCGGACCGCGTCCTTCGCGAGCCACGCGGGCAAGCCGGGACCGCCCGGCAGCATTCGGCAGCCGAATGCTGCCGCGCTTGCCGACAGCGCCAGGAACCAGCCGCGCCGCTCCGCGAATACGGACGCGGCCAGCGCCAGGCACGCGGCGACCAGGCACGCCCACGTCGCGAAGGCCCGCAATGGCGCGAGCCATGCGGACAGGTGCGCGACCGTCCCCGCAAGCAGGGTTTCGCTTCCGACCATCGGAGGCGCCATCAACGCCCGGTGCCTGGACACGGGAAACACTGCGTCCAGGCGGTTCGTGCCCGGCCGGAAGAAGTGCCGTGGCACGCGCATGGCGATGGGTTGCATCCGCGAGGCCGCGAGGTAGGGCGCACCGACCTGCGCATCCGGCGGCACGTGGGCACCGTTGATGAATATCGCGGGCGGAGCGCTCGCGGCGGGCAGGAGCACGAGCACGCTGCCGTGGCTTGCCGGTTCGTTTTGAAGCAGGACGGCCACCTGCACCGGGCCATCGGGCAGCAGGCTTCCCGGTTCGCCGCCGGACTCGCCCTCAAGCCAGTGCCGCGGCGCCCCGTCGATGTAGGCCGGCAGCCATCCAACGGAAGACGCCGGGACTTCGGCCTGCCGCAGGGCGTCGGGCAGCGGGGCGATCCATGTCGCCGCGGCGGCCGCGACGCCGAGCGAGAGCAAGGCGCCTGTCGCCAACGGCCACGAGGCCGCGCTCGCCCCACCCGTTCCCGTGCCGTCCCCCGCCGTCGTCCGCATGTCCCGCCCCCGCGACCGCCGTGGGCAGGATAGCGGAAGTTCCCTCAGCCGCGTTTGGCGAGCGGGACGTAGGCGCGGTCGTCGGGGCCGACGTAGTTCGCGCTCGGGCGGATGATCTTGCCGTCCTCGCGCTGCTCGATCACGTGCGCGC
>CAMLSB010000006.1 GCA_946482565.1 uncultured Lysobacteraceae bacterium
CCGCTTCGGGATGCTGCGGGTCCCGCTGAAGACGCCGTTCAAGACCGCGCTGCGCTCGGTGGAACAGGTGGAGGACGTCGTCGTGATGGTCCACACCGACACAGGCGCCGTCGGCTACGGCAGCGCGCCGGCGACGGCGGTGATCACCGGCGACACCCACGGCTCCATCGTCGATGCGATCCGGCATTACATCGCCCCGCGCATCGTCGGCCAGGAAATCGCCAACCTCAACCGCATCACCCACCTGGTCCAGGGCGCGATGGAGAAGAATTCCAGCGCCAAGGCCGCGGTCGAGATCGCGGTCCACGACCTGTGGGGCCAGCTGTACGGCGCGCCGCTGTACCAGCTGCTCGGCGGCGGCGAGCCGGCGATCACCACCGACATCACCATCAGCGTCGACTACATCGACAAGATGGTCGCCGATTCGCTGGCGGCAGTGGAGCGCGGCTTCGAGTCGCTGAAGATCAAGGTCGGCAAGGACATCGGCGTCGACATCGAGCGGACCAAGGCGATCCACGCCGCGGTCGAGGGCCGCGCCCTGCTCCGCCTCGACGCGAACCAGGGTTGGACCGCCAAGCAGGCGGTGTACGCGCTGCAGACGCTGGAGGACGCGGGCGTCAAGCTCGAGCTGGTCGAACAGCCGGTCAAGGCGCACGACCTGGAAGGCCTGCGCTACGTCACCGAGCGCGTGCATACGCCGGTGATGGCCGACGAGAGCGTGTTCGGGCCGATGGAAGTGATCGAGCTCATCCGGATGCGCGCCGCCGACATCGTCAACATCAAGCTGATGAAGACCGGCGGCATCTCCAACGCGGTGCGCATCGCCGACATCTGCGGCATGCACGGCATCGACTGCATGATCGGCTGCATGCTCGAGTCGAGCATCGGCGTGGCCGCGGCGGTGCACCTGGCGGTGGCCAAGTCCGACGTGATCACCAAGGTCGACCTGGACGGGCCGTCGCTGTGCCAGTACGACCCGGTGAAGGGCGGCGTGATCTTCGACGAGTCGGAAATCTCGATCACCGACGCGCCGGGCCTGGGCATCCGCGAGATCGCCGGCCTGGCGACGCTGTCCGACAAGGCCGCCTGAGTCCCGGCCGATGTCGGCACTGGTCAAGATCCGCTCCGAACGCGACAGGATGTCGGCCATCGAGCGCCGCATCGCCGACTTCGTGCTCGAGAACGCGCAGCTGCTGCGCGACTATTCTTCGCAGCAACTGGCCAATGCCCTGGGCATCAGCCAGTCGAGCGTGGTGAAGTTCTGCCAGAAGCTCGGTTTCCGCGGCTATCCCGACCTGAAGCTCTCGATCAGCGAGGCGCTGGTCCGCGCCGACAACGGCCATGGCGAAACCGCCACCGAGGCGGCGAGCGACGACCGCGCCGCGAGCCTCGCCTCCAGCCTCTGGCGCAGCAAGTCGGAAGCCGAGGAAGCCACGCGCCTGATCAACCCGCCCGAAGCGATCGCGGCCGCGGCCGCGGCGATCGCGGGCGCCGGCAAGGTCTACATCATCGGCCTGGGCGAGGACGACATCCACGCCCGCGCCTTCGCCCAGCGCCTGTCGCTGCTCGGCATCCTGAGCGTGCACAACTTCGACCCGGCGCACATGACCGCGAGCATGTCCGCTGCGCGCCCGGGCGACGTGCTGCTGGTGTTCTCCGAGCACGGCAAGCAACCCGCGCTGTGCCAGCTGTGCCGTTACGTGCGCGAGCTGCGTGGCCAGGTGATCACCGTCACCCGCCACACCTCGAATTCGCTGCGCGCCCTCGCCGACGTGGCGCTGCTGGTGTCGGCGCACGACGAGCGCGCGCACATCGAACCCCTGCTCTACCACTCCGCGCTGCAGCACCTGCTCGACGGCCTGTTCGTGACCCTGTGCGAATCCGGGCGCGAACGCCGCGAGTGCCTGCTCGCCAACCTCGAGCGGATCCAGCCGCTGCTCGAGTCCTGACATCACCTTTTCCGTCGAGGCACCGATGCTCCGAACGCTCCTCAGCAGCACCGTCCTCGCCTTCGCCGCGCTGGGCACCGCCTGCGCGACCAGTGCAGTGGCACCCGCACACGCGGACGCGGGCGCGAACGCCAGCGCGCCATGGGCGCAGTCGCGGCAGATGGTCGTCGTCACCACCCCCAGCTGGGATGCCACCAGCGGCGAACTGCGCCGCTTCGAACGCGATGCCGGTGGCGCCTGGCGCGAAGCCGGCACCGCGGTGCCCGTGGTCATCGGCCGCACCGGTGCGGCCTGGGGTACTGGATTGCATGAGGTTCCCGCTGGCGACAGCGGCCCGGTCAAGCACGAGGGCGACGGTCGCAGCCCCGCCGGCGTGTTCACGATCGACGAAGCCTTCGGCTACGCGCCCACCGCCACGACCGGCCTGCATTACGACGCACTGGACGCGAACGACTGGTGCGTGGATGTCGACGGTTCGCCGTACTACAACCGCATCGTCGACAGCACCGACGTCGGTGCCGCCGCGGTGAAGGATTCGACCGAACCGATGCGCCGCGACCTGCACGCCGACGGCGACCAGCGCTACCGCCTCGGCTTCGTCATCGCCAACAACCCGCGCGGCGAACGCGGCGCCGGCAGCTGCATCTTCGGCCACCTGTGGAAGTCGCCGGACAGCACCACCGCCGGCTGCACCGCGATGGCGCCCGCCTCCATGGAAACGCTGCTGCGCTGGCTCGATGCCGACCGGCGCCCGGTGTTCGTGCTGCTGCCCGCGGCCGAATACCAGCGCCTGCAATCCGCGTGGAAGCTCCCCGCCCTCGCCGCGAAGGAGCACCAGGCATGAGCGCCACCACGCGCATCCTCGCCGGCCTGGCCGCCGGCGCGATCGTCGGGTTGCTGCTGGCCTGGGTCGATCCCGTGCTGGGCGTCCGCGTCGCGGACGTGGTCCAGCCGTTCGGCAAGCTGTGGCTCAACGCGCTGCAGATGACCGTGGTCCCCCTGGTGCTGGCGCTGGTGATCGTCGGCGTCAACACGGCCAGCGATGCCGCGAGCTCCGGACGCACCGCGCGCCGCGCGATCGTGGTGTTCCTGGTCATCCTGTCGGGCGCCGCGGCGTTCACGGCGCTGGTCGCGCCGGTCGCACTGTCGTTCGTGCCACGCGATCCCGGCCTGGCCGCAGCGCTGCATGGCGCGTCCGGCGGCGGCGTGCCGGCGGCGATCGCGCCGACTCACTGGGCCGACTCGCTGGTGGCGATGGTGCCGAGCAACGCGATCGCGGCGGCCGCGCAGAGCGCGATGCTGCCGCTGGTGGTGTTCGCGTTGTTCTTCGGCTTCGCGCTGACCCGCATCGACGCCGATCGCCGCGCGAAGATGGTCGACTTCTTCCAGGCCATCGCCGACGCGATGATCGTGGTCGTGCGCTGGGTGCTGTGGGCCGCGCCCGCCGGCGTGTTCGCGCTGATCCTGTCGGTCTGCGCGCGCGCGGGCCTGGGCATGATCAGCGCGCTCGGCGTCTACATCGGGCTCGAATGCCTGCTGTACATCGCGGTCACCGTGATGATGCTGCCGGTGGCGGTGCTGTGGGGCGGCGAGCGCCTGCGACGCTTCCTCACCGCGCTCGCGCCGCCGCAGGCCGTGGCCGCGAGCACGCAGTCGTCGCTGGCCTCGCTGCCGGCGATGCTGCAGAGCTGCGACCGCAACCTCGGCTATCCGCGCGAGGTCGCGTCGCTGGTGCTGCCGATGGCGGTGTCGCTGTTCCGCATCACCAGCCCGATCCAGTACGTGGCCACCGCGTCGTTCATCGCCTGGGCGTTCGGCGTCGACCTCACCGCGACGCAACTCGCGACCGGCGCAGCGCTCGCCGTGCTGATCAGCATGGGGTCGGTCGGCCTGCCCGGCCAGGTCAGTTTCATGGCCACCAACCTGCCGGTCACGACGGCGATGGGCCTGCCGCCCGGCCCGCTCGGCATCCTGCTGGCGATGGACACGATCCCGGACGTGTTCGCGACCGTCGGCAACGTCAGCGCCGACATGGCCGCCACCAGCGTGGTGGTTCGCCAGTCGCGGGATGACCCCTGACCCGGGGCGTGCGAAAATCGCGGCCGCAAGCCCCCGTAGCTCAGCTGGATAGAGCGTTCCCCTCCTAAGGGAAAGGTCGTGCGTTCGAATCGCGCCGGGGGCGCCATCCTCGCGGAAGATCCCCATCGGGGCGGCCGGACCTCGGCCCGGGATGCGATAATCGGGGGATTCGCTTCCTGGAGTCCCCGATGACGCACCCCGTCCTGACCGCCCTCGGCCTCGGCGCCGACGAATCCGGCACCTACCTCGGCAATGGCGAGTGGTTGAAGACCCGCGATGCCGGCGTGCTGGAGCCCGTGAACCCGACCGACGGCAGCGTCCTCGCGCGCGTGCAGGCATCCTCGCAGGAGGATTACGACACCATCGTCGAGCGCGCCCAGGCCGCGTTCAAGGTCTGGCGCACGACGCCGGCGCCGCGCCGCGGCGAGGCGATCCGCCTGTGCGCCGACGCGCTGCGCGCGCACAAGGACGCGCTCGGCTCGCTGGTCGCGCTGGAGATGGGCAAGTCCAAGCCCGAGGGCGACGGCGAAGTGCAGGAGATGATCGACATCGGCGACTTCGCGGTCGGCCTGTCGCGCCAGCTCTACGGCCTGACCATGCATTCCGAGCGCCCCGGCCACCGCATGTACGAGCAGTGGCACCCGATCGGCCTGGTCGGGATCATCTCGGCGTTCAACTTCCCGGTCGCGGTGTGGGCGTGGAATTCGTTCGTGGCCGCGGTATGTGGCGACATCTCGATCTGGAAGCCGTCGCCGAAGGTGCCGCTGTCGGCGATCGCGTCGATGCGCATCTGCAACGAGGCGCTGAGGAAAGCCGCTTTCCCCGACCTGTTCTTCCTGTTCAACGACGCCGGCAGCGACCTTGCGCAGCAGTTCGTCGACGACAGGCGTATCGGCCTGGTGTCGTTCACCGGCTCGACCAAGGTCGGCCGCATGGTCGGCGAGCGCGTCGCGCGCCGCATGGGCCGCTCGCTGCTGGAACTCGGCGGCAACAACGCGATCATCCTCGACGAGACCGCAGACCTGAAGCTGGCGATCCCGGGCATCGTGTTCGGCGCGGTCGGAACCGCCGGCCAGCGCTGCACCACGACGCGCCGCCTGTTCGTGCACGAATCGCGCTACGACGACGTGCTCGGCAAGCTCATCGCGGCCTACAAGCAGGTCGAAGGCAAGATCGGCGATCCGACCGATCCCAAGAACCTCATGGGTCCGCTCAACAGCCAGGACGCCGTGCAGGCCTACCTCGACGCGATCGCGAAGGCGAAGGCGTCCGGCGGCAAGGTCGAGACCGGTGGCGCCGCCATCGAGCGCGCGGGCAACTTCGTGCTGCCGGCGATCGTCACCGGCCTCTCGAACGATGCCGAGGTCGTGCAGACCGAGACCTTCGCGCCGATCCTGTACGTCATGAAGTACAAGGACCTCGACGACGCGATCCAGATGCAGAACGACGTGCCGCAGGGCCTGTCCTCGTCGATCTTCACCAACAACCTGAAGTCGGCCGAGAAGTTCCTGGCCGCGTCGGGCTCGGACTGCGGCATCGCCAACGTCAACATCGGCACCTCCGGCGCCGAGATCGGCGGCGCGTTCGGCGGCGAGAAGGAAACCGGCGGCGGCCGCGAATCGGGTTCCGACGCGTGGCGCGCATACATGCGCCGCCAGACCAACACGATCAACTATTCGGATTCGCTGCCGCTCGCCCAGGGCATCAAGTTCGACCTGTGATCGGGGCGAAGGGCGGGAACGGGGAACAGGGAACGGGGAACAGGAGGCGGTCGGCGCGTGTATTCACTGGCTAGGCCGCTGCTGTTCTCGATGGATGCGGAACGCGCGCACGGCCTGACGCTGTGCGCGCTGGAACGCGCGCATCGCGCCGGCATGGACGCGCTGCTCGCGGCGAAGCCGGCGCCGCTGCCGACGAAGCTGCTGGGGCTCGCGTTTCCCAACCCGGTCGGCCTCGCCGCCGGGCTGGACAAGAACGGCGAACACATCGACGCGCTGCTCGCGCTCGGCTTCGGCTTCGTGGAAGTCGGCACGGTCACGCCGCGACCGCAGCCCGGCAACCCGAAGCCGCGCATGTTCCGCCTGCCGAAGCACCAGGCGATCATCAACCGCCTCGGCTTCAACAACGATGGCGTGGATGCGCTCGTCCGCAACGTCGAACGCGCGCAACGCAAGGGCGGCCTGCTCGGCATCAACATCGGCCGCAACAGGGACACGCCCAACGATTTCGCCGAGGGCGATTACCTGCAGTGCATGGAGAAGGTGTATCCGCTCGCGGACTACATCACCGTCAACATCTCCTCGCCCAACACCGCCGGCCTGCGCGAGCTGCAGGAGGAGCAGGCGCTGCGGCGACTCGTCGGCACGCTGCGCGAGGCGCAGGAGCGGCTGGGCGCGCGCCACGGCAAGCGCGTGCCGATGCTGGTGAAGGTCGCGCCGGACCTGTCCGACGACGACGTCGACGCCGCGGGCCGAGTCCTGTCCGACCTCCGGGTGGACGGCGTCGTCGCCACCAACACCACGATCGCGCGCACCGCCGTGCAGGGCGACCGGCATGCCGGCGAGGCCGGCGGCCTGTCGGGCGCGCCGCTGATGGAATCCTCCACGGCAGTGCTGCGCAGGTTGCGCTCGCGCCTGCCCGAATCGATCCCGATGATCGGCGTCGGCGGCATCATGAACGGCGCCGACGCGGCGCAGAAGATGGCGGCGGGCGCGAACCTCGTGCAACTGTATACGGGACTTGTGTATCGCGGCCCTGCCCTCGTCGCCGAATGCGTCGATGCGATGCGTCGCCGCAAGGAGGCCCCGAGCCGGGGCACGCTGCCGCCCGATGCCTGAATCCAAACGCATGCCCGGCTGCCGCTACACCGAGGATGCGCGGCTGGATGCGCGCAACACCTTCGGCGTCGCCGCGCGGACGCCCTTGCTGGTCGAAGTCGAAGACGCCGCTGCCCTGCCCGCCGTGCTCGCCGATCCACTGCTCCGCGACGGCATGCAGCGCGGCCGCGGACTGCTGGTGCTCGGCGGCGGCAGCAACCTGCTGTTCGCCGGCGACGCGCCCGGGCCGGTGCTGGCGATCTCCGCTTGCGACATGCGCGTGCTCGCCGACCACGGCGACTTCGCGATCGTGCGTGCCGATGCCGGCGCGTCGTGGGACGGCTTCGTCCGCTGGAGCCTGGCGCAGGGCCTCGCTGGCCTGGAGAACCTCGCGCTGATCCCGGGCACCGTCGGCGCCGCGCCGATCCAGAACATCGGCGCGTACGGCGCGGAAGTGCGCGAGCGCATCCATGCCGTCGAAGCCTTCGAGCGCGCGACCGGCGAGGTGCGCCGCCTCGCGCCCGCCGCCTGCGCGTTCGCCTATCGCGACAGCCTGTTCAAGCGCGAACCCGAGCGCTACGTGGTCACTGCGGTCGAGTTCGAATTGCCGCGCGCGGCGCCGCTGCGCCTGGAGTACGCGGGCATCGGCGAAGAGCTCGCGGCGATGGGCCTGGCCGGCACGCCGACGCCGACCCAGGTCGCCGATGCGGTGTCGCGCATCCGGCGCCGCAAGCTGCCCGATCCCGCGGTGCTCGGCAATGCCGGCAGCTTCTTCAAGAACCCGATCGTACCGGCCGCGCAGGCCGAAGCGCTGCAGGCCGCGCACGTGTCGCTACCGGTGTTCCGCGGCGACGGCGATGCGACCCGCAAGCTGTCGGCGGCGTGGCTGATCGAACAATGCGGCTGGAAGGGCCACCGGGACCGCGACAGCGGCGCCGGGGTCGCCGCCAGCCACGCCCTGGTGCTGGTGAACCACGGCGGCGCCACGGGCGCGCAGCTGCTCGACCTCGCCCGCCGCATCGCGGCCTCGGTGCAGGCGCGCTTCGGCGTCGCGATCGAGCCCGAGCCGCGGATCGTCGGGGACCAGTGGTGAACGACCGCCCGCACGTCCCGACGCCGCCGCCCGCGCCGTTCCTGAAAGCCGCATCGCTGATGCTGCTGAGCACGCTGTTCTTCGGCCTGATGGCGGTGCTGATCCGCATCGCGTCGAACGACGGCATCGCGACGGTCCAGATCGCGTTCTTCCGCAATGCGTTCGGATTGCTGGTACTGCTGCCGTTCCTGGTGGGCGGCGGGCGCGCGGTGTTCCGCACGCGGCAACTGCCGCGCTACTTCGTGCGCAGCCTCATCGGCGTGGCTTCGATGCTGTGCGGCTTCTGGGCGATCGGCCACCTGCCGATGGCGCAGGCGATCTCGCTGTCGTATTCGACGCCGCTGTTCGTGACGATCGCCGCCGCGATCTGGCTCGGCGAAGTGGTGCGGCGCCGGCGCTGGAGCGCGGTCCTGCTCGGCTTCGTCGGCGTGCTGGTCATCGTGCGGCCAGGCACCGAGGGCTTCACCGCCGGCTCGCTGGTCGCGGTGTCCGCGGCGGTGCTGAGCAGCATCGTCGCGATCCAGATCAAGCAGCTCTCGCGCGTCGACGCGCCCGACACGATCGTGTTCTACACCTACGTGTTCTGGGTGCCGCTGTCGCTCATTCCCGCGCTGTTCGCGTGGCAGTGGCCGCAGGGCGAGGACTGGCTGTGGCTCGCGGCGATCGGCGCGATGGGCACGGGCGGCCAGCTGTTCTGGACGCGTGCGCTGAAGCTCGGCGAAGTCTCGGCGCTGCAGCCGATCAGCTTCATGCAGTTGCCGCTGGTGACGGCCCTGGCCTGGCTGCTGTTCGACGAGCGCGTCAGCGCCTGGACCATCGTCGGCGCGGCGATCATCCTCGCCGCCAACGGCTACATCGCGCACCGCGAGTCGCAGCTGTCGCGGCGGGCGGCGACCACGGCGCCGGTGGAAGCGGCCAAGCCGGGCGAATAGCGGAGGCAGGACCAGGAAGCGGAGCGCCCGGGTGTCTCCGGAAAGCCGCCGTGCATTCCGGCACGGGTCGCGAGCGCGCGGCGATGCTATTCCTGCGTCCTCGCCCAACGCGGATCCATCCCATGCTGCGCCCTGCCCTGTTCCTGCTCGCCGCGCTGGTCGCGGCGCCCGCCTTCGCCCAATCGTCCACCCCGGCCGCTCCCGCCGCGCCGGCGGCGCCCGCCGCGCCGGCAGCACCCGCGCATGCGCCGCCGCCGAGCCAGCCGGTCCTCTTCAACGGGCCTGCCGCCGCGGAGAAGGACGTCGCCAGCATCGACGCGATCATCGCCGCGCTCTACGACGTCATCTCCGGCCCCTCCGGCCAGGCGCGAGACTGGAACCGCCTGCGCTCCCTGTTCGTGCCGACCGCGCGCATGATGCCCGTCGGGGTGCGCCCGGACGGCAGCGCCGTGATGCGCCTGCTGCAGGTCAACGATTACGTCGCCAGTTCGGGGCCGGTGCTGCTCGAGAAAGGCTTCCGCGAACGCGAACTGGCGCGCCGCACCGAGCAGTTCGGCGAGATCGCGCACGTGTTCAGCACCTACGAAGGCACGATCGAGGGCGAGGACCACCCGATGCGCGGCATCAACAGCCTCCAGCTGATGCACGACGGCAAGCGCTGGTGGATCGTGTCGCTGATGTGGGAAGCCGAGAACCCGAAGCTCAGCCTGCCGAAGCAGTATCTGCCGCCCATGGGCGCCGGCCACTGAACACCAGTCCGTAGCAGGCGACCGCCCACGCGAGGGCGGCCGCCCAGCCGGCGAGGATGTCCGACGGGTAGTGCACGCCGAGGTACACGCGCGACAGCCCGACCAGCAACACGAACGCCACGCTCGCCGCGAGCACCGGCCAGCGCCACCGCGTGCGCCACGCCAGCAGCACGGCGACCGCGCCGAGCGTCATCGAACCCATCGCGTGCCCGCTGGGGAAGCTGTACGTCGTTTCCGGCGCAATCGACAGCCACAGGTCGGGGCGCGGCCGCGCGTACACGTGCTTGGCGAGGACATTGAGCAGCGCCGAGCCGCCCAGCGCCAGGCCCGCGAACAGCCCCTCGCGCATGCGGCGCGCCCACGCGAGCGCAAGCACGAGCACGACATCGACCGGCACCACGCCGTGGCCGTAACCGAGGCGGGACACGATCAGGAACGCGTGGTCCAGGCCCTTGCGCGCGAGGCCGTGCGCCAGCTCGAGCAGCGGCAGGTCGAACGGAAACGCCTCGCCTTCGTCCAGTTCCTCGACGAGCGCGCCGAAACCCCACAAGGGCAGCCAGAGCCCGGCGAACAGCAACAGCAGGCGGCCGCCATGCGCGCGCAGGAAAGCCGCGCCGAAGCGCGCTTCCTCGCGTGCGGTGCGCGCGGCGTCAGCCGGCGTGCGCGGCGGCTGGCCCGTGGGCGGCGTCGCCCCGGGCACCGGGGGCTCCATACCGGCGTTCGACATAGTCATCGATGATCGCGACGAATTCGCCCGCGATGTTGTCACCACGCAGGGTGACGGACTTTTCACCATCGACGAAGACCGGCGCCGACGGCGCCTCGCCGGTGCCCGGCAGCGAGATGCCGATGTTGGCGTGGCGCGATTCGCCCGGGCCATTGACCACGCAACCCATCACTGCGAGCGTGAGGTTCTCCGCGCCGGGGTGGGTGATGCGCCATTCCGGCATCTTCGCCCGCACGTGTTCCTGCACCACCTTCGCCAGTTCCTGGAAGAACTCCGACGTCGTGCGCCCGCAGCCCGGGCACGCGGTGACCATCGGCGTGAACGCGCGCAGGCCCATGGTCTGCAGCAGCTCCTGCGCGACCACCACTTCGTTCGTGCGCGGTGCGCCCGGCTCGGGCGTGAGCGAGATGCGGATGGTGTCGCCGATGCCTTCCTGCAGCAGCACGCCCAGCGCCGCGCTCGAGGCGACGATGCCCTTGCTGCCGATGCCGGCCTCGGTGAGTCCCAGGTGCAACGCGAACTCGCTGCGCGTCGACAGGTCGCGGTAGACGGCGATGAGTTCCTGCACGCCGCTGACCTTCGCCGACAGGATGATGCGGTCGGCGGGGAGCCCCAGTTCGACCGCGCGCATCGCCGAATCCAGCGCCGAGCGGATCAGCGCTTCGCGCAGCACGCGACCCGCGTCCCAGGGCTCGGCGCGGCGCGCGTTCTCGTCCATCAGTTCCGTGGCGAGCGCCTGGTCGAGCGAGCCCCAGTTGGCGCCGATGCGCACGGGCTTGCCGTAGCGGATCGCGAATTCGATCAGTTGCGCGAACTGCAGGTCCTTCTTCCTGCCGAAGCCGACGTTGCCGGGGTTGATGCGGTATTTTGCCAGCGCTTCGGCGCAGGCCGGTTCCTTCGCAAGCAGCTGGTGGCCGTTGTAGTGGAAGTCGCCGATGATCGGCACGTCCACGCCCATCATCTGCAGGCGGTCGACGATGCGCGGTACCGCGGCTGCGGCCTCGGGCGTGTTCACGGTCACGCGCACCAGTTCCGAACCCGCGCGCCAGAGTTCGCCGACTTGCTTCACCGTGGCGACGACGTCGGCGGTGTCGGTGTTGGTCATCGACTGCACGACCACCGGCGCGTCGCCGCCGACGCGCACGCCACCGACCAGCACCTGGCGGGTCGGGCGGCGGGTGGCGGTGCCGAACGGCGTGGGGCCGGAGCTGTCCATGCGCCTATTGTACGGACCGATGTCCTATCCTGAGCGCATGAACACCGCGGCCACCGGCGAGGTCCTGAGCCCCAGCCAGCTGAACACCCTGGCCCGCGACCTGCTCGAGGGCGCCTTCCCCATGGTCTGGGTCGAGGGCGAGCTGAGCGGCGTCTCGCGGCCCGCCTCGGGGCACCTGTACTTCAACCTGAAGGACGCGCGCGCGCAGGTGCGTTGCGCGATGTTCAGGACCCGCAGCATCTCGCTGAAGTTCGCCCCGCGCGAAGGCATGCGCGTGCTGGCGCGCGGCCGGCTGACCCTGTACGAGGCGCGCGGCGACTACCAGCTCGTCCTCGACCACATGGAGGAAGCCGGCGAAGGCGCGTTGCGGCGCGCGTTCGAGGAACTCAAGGCGCGCCTCGCCGCCGAAGGGCTGTTCGACGCCGGTCGCAAGCGGCCGATGCCCGTCTATGTCCGCAGGCTCGCGGTGATCACGTCGCCGTCCGGCGCGGCGGTGCGCGACGTGCTCAGCGTGCTGGGCCGGCGCTTCCCGCTGCTCGAGGTCCACGTGCTGCCAAGCCTGGTGCAGGGCTCGACCGCGGCGGCACAGGTCACCGCGCTGCTGCAGCGCGCGGCGGCGAGCGGCCATTACGACGTCGTGCTGCTCGCGCGCGGCGGCGGATCGCTCGAGGACCTGTGGGCGTTCAACGACGAGGCGCTCGTCCGCGCGATCGCCGCCTCGCCGGTCCCGGTGGTTTCGGCGATCGGGCACGAGACCGACTTCAGCCTGTCCGATTTCGCCGCCGACCTGCGCGCGCCCACGCCCTCCGCCGCCGCGGAACTGCTGGTCCCGCATGCGGACGACCTGCGCCGGCGGCTGCGCGCGCTGGCGCAACGCATGGTGTCGACGCATCGCGCGCGCCTGCGCCAGGCGATGCAGCGCGCCGATCGCGCGTCGCTGCGCCTGCAAGCCCTGCGCCCGCAAGCGCGCCTGCAACTGCTCTCGCGGCGCCAGGCCGAAGCCCTGCGGCGCCTGCAGGCCGCGTGGGCGCGGCGGCTGGAACGCGACCACGCGCGCCTGCGCCGCGACGCGGCCGGCCTGCGCGGCACCCATCCCTCGCGGCGGCTGGCGGCCGACGCGCTGCGCCTGCGCGGCCTCGTGCGTTCGCTGTCGGCGATCAGTCCGCTGGCCACGGTCGCCCGCGGCTACGCGATCCTGCAGCAGCCCGACGGCCGCGTGGTGCGCAGCACGAACGACGCGGCGCCCGGCGACGTGCTCGACGCGCGCATCACCGACGGCGCGCTGAAGTTGCGGGTGATCGAACCCGGTTGACCGGCAGGCAGGAGTCCCCCGTGCTGAAGTCCTCCTATCCGTATTACCTCGCCGGCGAGGCGCTCGCGCCGAACCGTGCGCTCGAGGTCCGCGACAAGTTCAGCGGCGACGTCGCCACGCGCGTCGCGCTCGCCGACGCCTCCGCCATCGATGCCGCGATCGCCGCCGCGCACGCGGCGCGCGGCGCGATGGCTGCGTTCCCGCCGGACGCGCGCCGCGACGTGCTCGAGCACTGTGCGTCGCGCTTCACCGAACGCCGCGAGGAACTGGCGCTCGCCCTGTGCATCGAAGCCGGCAAGCCGATCCGCGACGCGCGCGGCGAAGCCGATCGGCTAATCGACACCTTCCGCATCGCCGCCGGCGAAGCCACCCGCGTCGAGGGCGAAACGGTCGAACTCGCGATCTCGCAGCGCACGCGCGGTTATCGCGGCTTCGTGAAGCGCGTGCCGGTCGGCGCCTGCAGCTTCATCACCCCGTTCAACTTCCCGCTCAACCTGGTCGCGCACAAGGTCGCGCCCGCGATCGCCGCAGGCTGCCCGTTCGTGCTCAAGCCCTCCGAGCGCACGCCGATCGGCGCGCTGATCGTCGGCGAGGTGCTCGCGGAAACCGGCCTGCCGAAGGGCGCGTTCTCGATCCTGCCCTGCCCCGTCGACCAGGCCGACGCGCTGGTGACGGACCCGCGCATCGCGCTGCTGAGCTTCACCGGCGGCCTCGTCGGCTGGGACCTCAAGGCACGCGCCGGCCGCAAGAAGGTCGTTCTGGAACTCGGCGGCAACGCGGCCTGCATCGTCGACGCCGAACCGGGGCGGTCGATGGACGAAGTGGTGGCACGACTCGTCTCAGGCGCGTACTACCAGAGCGGCCAGAGCTGCATCGGCGTGCAGCGCATCCTGGTGCATCGCGAGCGTTACGACGCCTTGAAGGCGGCGCTCGCGAAAGCGGTCGGCGCGCTGCGCATGGGCGATCCCCGCGACGAGTCGGTGTTCATCGGCCCGATGATCGACGAGGCCGCCGCGAAACGCGTCGAAGCCTGGATCGCCGCCGCGGTGGCCGGTGGCGCGCGCGTGCTCGCGGGCGGCGCCCGCGACGGCACGCTGCTGCCCGCGACGCTGCTGGAAGGCGTGCCGCACGATGCCGACCTGTGGCGCAAGGAAGCCTTCGGGCCGGTCGCGGCGATCGAAGCTTTCGACGACTTCGACGATGCGCTGGCACGCGTCAACGACAGCGACTTCGGCCTGCAGGCCGGCGTGTTCACCGGCGACCTCGCGCACGCGATGCGCGCCTGGGATGCGCTTGAGGTCGGCGGCGTCATCGTCGGCGACATCCCGAGCTTCCGCGTCGACAACATGCCCTACGGCGGGGTCAAGGGGTCGGGATTCGGACGCGAGGGCGTGCGCTACGCGATCGCCGACATGACCGAGCCGCGCCTGCTGGTGCTGCGCGCCTGAGGCTCATTGCGACAACGCCACCCAGGCCGGCGCGTGGTCGCTTGCCTTGGGCTGGCCGCGCACCCAGCGGTCCACGCCCGCGTCGACCAGGCGCGGCGCGAGCGCCGGGCTGAGCAGCAGGTGGTCGATGCGCAGGCCTGAATCGCGCGGCCAGTGTTCGCGGAAATAGTCCCAGAAGGTGTAGATCCGTTCTTCCGGATGGCACGCGCGCAGCGCGTCCGTCCATCCCTGCGACAGCAGCGTCGCATAGCGCTCGCGCGACTCCGGTTGCAGCAGCGCGTCCTTGCGCCAGGATCGCGGGTTGTAGATGTCGAAGTCCGTCGGCACCACGTTGTAGTCGCCGGCGATGGCCACGGGATGGCCGGTGGCCAGCAGCGACTTCGCGTGACGCTGCAGGCGGTCCATCCAGCGCAGCTTGTAGTCGAATTTCGGCCCCGGTTGCGGATTGCCGTTGGGCAGGTAGATGCAGGCAACGATGATGCCGCTGACCGCCGCCTCGAGATAGCGTGCCTGCGCGTCGTCGCGCTCGCCCGGGAGGCGGCGGCGGATTTCCACCGGTTCGCTCCCGCGCGCCAGGATCGCGACGCCGTTCCACGACACCTGGCCCTGCCACAGCGCGCCGTAACCGGCGGCTTCGAGTTCCGCATGCGGGAACGCCTCGTCGCGCGCCTTCAGTTCCTGCAGGCAGGCGATGTCGGGGCGCTCCCGTTCGATCCATTCCAGCAGGTGCGGCAACCGCGAACGGATGCCGTTGACGTTGTACGTGGCGAGCCGGAGGGGTTTCTTGCGCCGTGGCATGCGGCCCATGCTGGCCGCCGGCGCGTGGACGCGCCGTGTGCTTCGCTCAGGCGTCGGGCGCCGGCACGAGCGGCAGGTGGACCAGGAATTCGGCGCCCTCGCCCGCGACGCCGGTACTGAACGCGCTGACGTCGCCGCCGTGCAGGTGCACCAGCTGCTGGACCAGGCCCAAGCCGATGCCGAGACCGGACTGCGTCCCGCCGGGCCCTTCATTCCCACCCTGGACGAACAGTTTGAACATCCCGGGCAATTCGTCCGGAAGGATGCCCGGGCCATTGTCCCGCACGCCAAGTTCGGCGCGACCATCGCGCGTCGCGGTGAGGGACAGCGAGACCCGGCCGTCCGGCGGAGTGAACTTGGCGGCGTTGTTGAGCAAATTCGTCAGCACCTGCACCAGCCGGACCGCATCGCCGAGCACATGCATCGGCTCCTCCGGCACGTTCACGATGAATTCGTGTCCTCGCTCGACCATCGTGGGCCGTACCGCAACCGCGGCATCATCGACGACCTGTTGCAGCGACAGGACCTCCTCGACCAGGTGCACCTTGCCTGTCGAGATGCGGCCCACGTCGAGGAGCTCGTCCACGAGTCGCCGCAGGTGGGTCACCTGGCGCGCGAGGATGTCGCGCGCCGCGCGCATCCGCGGATTGGTCGGCTCCTCGAGTTGCATGATCGACACCGCGTTTGCGATGGGGGTCATCGGATTTCGCAATTCATGGCCCAGCAGCGCCAGGAACTGCGTCAGCCGCCGTTCCTGCTCCTCGAGCGCATGGATGCGCCGGCTCGCGGTCAGGTCGCGCGTCACCTTCACGAAACCCCGATGGCGACCGTCGGCATCGTGCAGTGCGGTGATCACCACGTTCGCCCAGAAACGCGTTCCGTCCTTCCGCAACCGCCAGCCTTCGTCCTCGAACCTTCCTTCCCGCTGCGCTACTTCGAGTTCGTGTTGCGGCCAGCGTGCCTCGAGCTTCTCCTGCGGATAGAAGACGGAGAAATGCCTGCCGATGATCTCGTCGGCCTTGTAGCCCTTGTTGAGCTCCGCGCCCTTGTTCCAGCTGGTGACGTACCCGTCGGGGTCCAGCATGAAGATCGCGTAGTCCCGCACGCTTTCGACCATGAGCCGGAAGCGCTCTTCGCTCTGCCGCAGCAACTCGAGTGCGTGGTCGCGCTCCGCCTCGCCGCCCTGGCTCGCCGCGTCGACCGCCGCCTGGATGTCGGCGGATGAGGTCACGCCCAGGGGTCGCGCAGGACGATATTGGCGTCGCGGTCGGGGCCCGTGCTCACGATCGCGATCGGGCAGCCTGCCAGCTCCTCCAGCGCGCGCAGGTAGGCGCGCGCGGCGGGCGGCAGCTTGTCCCACTCGGTGATGCCGTGGGTCGACTCCTGCCAGCCCGGGAATTCCAGGTACACCGGCGTGCACTCTTCCCAGCCCTGCGCGTCCAGCGGCGCGTATTCGCTGCGCTTGCCGTGGTACTCGTAGGCGATGCAGATCTTCAGCGACTCCATCCCGTCGAGGATGTCGAGCTTGGTGATGCACAGGCCGGAGATGCCGTTGATCGCGACCGCGCGCTTGAGCGCGACCACGTCCATCCAGCCGCAGCGCCGCGGGCGGCCCGTGGTGGCGCCGTATTCCTGGCCGCGGTCGCGGATGCCCTGGCCGACGGCGTCGTTAAGCTCGGTCGGGAACGGACCGCCGCCGACGCGCGTGGCGTAGGCCTTGGCGATGCCCAGCACGTAATCGATGGCGTCGGCGCCGACGCCGGTGCCGGCGAGCGCGCCGCCGACGGTGGTGTTCGAGGAGGTGACGTAGGGATAGGTGCCGTGGTCGATGTCGAGCAGCGAACCCTGCGCGCCTTCGTACAGCACGCGCTTGCCCTGCCTGCGCAGCTCGTGCAGGACGCCGGCGACGTCGGACTTCATCGGCTCGATGTATTCGCCGAACGCCAGCGCCTCGTCGAGCGTCTGCTGGAAATCGACCGGCGCGACCTTCAGGTACTGGGTGAGCACGAAGTTGTGGTAATCGAGCGTCGAGCGCAACTTGTCCGCGAGTTCCTGCGGATAGCGCAGGTCGGCGACGCGGATGCCGCGGCGCGCGACCTTGTCCTCGTACGCGGGCCCGATGCCGCGGCCGGTGGTGCCGATCGCGTCCTTGCCGGCGGCCTTCTCGCGCGCCTGGTCCAGGGCGATGTGGTACGGCATGATGATCGGCGTCGCCGGGCTGATCTTCAGCCGAGAGCGCACGTCGACGCCCGTCGCCTCGAGCTCCCCGATTTCCTTGCGCAGCGCGCCCGGATGCAGGACCACGCCGTTGCCGATCAGGCACAGCGCATCGGGGCGCAGGATGCCGGACGGAATCAGGTGCAGCACCGTCTTGTGGCCGTTGATCACCAGCGTGTGGCCGGCGTTGTGGCCGCCCTGGAAGCGCACGACCGCGCCGATGTCCTGCGTCAGCAGGTCGACGATCTTGCCCTTGCCTTCATCGCCCCACTGGGCACCCAGAACGACTACCGACTGACCCATTTTCACGCCTCCGGACACGGAAAAAGCCGGGGCGGACCCCGGCTTTGCGACATTATCCGGGTTTTGGGGCCCCGGGGGTAGGGCCGACCGGTCATCGGCTCACTTTCACCCCGCCAGCCGACCACGAGTCCGCTCTACAGGGTGTGACGGACCAACGCCAGGGAGAGGAGGCCGATCGCGACAACGAGGCCGCCGACGGCCCGCAGGCGGCGGTTGGGCATGGCGTGGAGCTGCTCGGCCGCCCTTCGCCATGCATTGGGCATGGCGAACAGCAACAGGCCCTCGAACACGGCAACCAGGCACAGCGCCGACCACAGGTCGTTCATCCCGCGCAGGCCCGGCTCAGCGGTCGTTGCGCAGGTACTGCAGGAACGGATCGTCGCGGTCGAGCACGATGGCCGCATTGCCGTTCGCGAACGCGCGCCGGTACGCCTCGAGGCTGCGATGGAACGCGTAGAACGCCGGATCACGCTGGTAGGCCTGCGCGTAGATGCGCGACGCTTCCGCGTCACCCTCGCCTCGCAGCTTCTGCGCGTCGCGCTCGGCTTCGGCCAGGATCACCTGCTGCTGCCGATCGGCCTCGGAACGGATCTTCTGCGACTGTTCCTCGCCCTCGGCGCGCAGCTGCGCCGCGACCTGCTGGCGTTGCGCGCGCATGCGCCGGTATACCTGCTCGATCACTTCGCCGCCGGTCGGCAGGTCGATGCGCTTGATGCGGATGTCGACGATCTTCACGCCGAGCGTGGCCGCGCCCTTGTTGATGGCGTCTAGCTGCCGCGCCACCATTTCGTTGCGATCGCCCGACACCACCTGTTGCAGCGTCCGCGAGTTGATCTCGTTTCGCAGCGAATCCTTGATGATCGGCGCGAGCCGCTGCACGGCGATGCTCTCGTCGCCGCCGGTAGCGCGATAGAACGTGCGCACGTTGGAAATCAGGCCGATGGCGAAGAAGTCGACGCTGACGTCCTTCTTCTCCGAGGTCAGGTAGCGTTCGGGCTCGGCGTCGAGCACCTGCAGGCGGCGGTCGTACACGCGCGCGCTTTCGACCAGCGGCCACTTGAAGTGCAGGCCGGGGCCGACATCGGTGCGCGCGACGCGGCCGAGGTTCAGCACGATGGCGGTATGGCCCTCGTTGACGACATAGACGGAACCGAGCAGCGCGAGCAGCGCGGCGACGGCGAGCGGGATCCAGGCGGCATATTTCATCGGCTCGGCTCCTCGCGGCCTTCGCGCCCGGCGGGGCGGGGTTCGCGGCCGGGACGCGCGCCGGCGACAGTGGCATCGACGACGGGCGCGACGAGTTCCGGCGTCGGCGCTGCGGCGGCACCGCCGCCAGCGGTCGTGGCGCTGGCGCTGCCGGCGGCCGGCATCGGGAGGTAGATCAGCTGCTTGCCGTCGCCGCCGACGATGACGCGGTTGCCGGCCAGGACCTGTTGCACCGTGTCGAGCCACAGGCGCTTGCGGGTGACGTCGGGCGCGGCCTTGTACTGGTCGAGCAGCAGAGAGAAGCGCGTGGCATCGCCGGTTGCGCGATCGATCGACGCGGTCTTGTAGCCCTCGGCGACCGTGCGCACGCGGGCAGCCTGGCCGCGCGCTTCCGGCACGATCTTGCTGGCGTAGGCTTCGGCTTCGTTCCTGGCGCGGTCCTTGTCCTGCTGCGCGCTGTTGACGTCGTCGAAGGCCGGCTTGACCTCTTCCGGCGGACGCGCGTTGGGCAGGTTGAGCTCGGTCACCAGCAGGCCGGTACGGTATTCGCGCAGCGACTCCTGCAGGCGCTGGCGCGCCGACACCGACAGCGCGCTGCGCGCGCTCAGCACGGTATCGAGGTCGGAGCGGCCGACCTGCTCGCGCACCGCGCTGAGCGTGGCCTGCTGCAGCACGGCGTCGCCATCGCGGCTGCCGAACAGGTACTCGCGCGGATCGTCCACGCGGTACTGCACGTTGACCTCGACGGTCACGATGTTCTCGTCGCGGGTCAGCACCGGCACGGTGTCGCTGAAGGTCTTGATCTGCGTGGCCTGGACCTTGGCCACGCGCTCGACCGGCCACGGCCACTTCAGGTGCGGGCCGGGCTGCAGGACGCGCGAGAACTGGCCGAAGCGCAGGACGACGCCGCGCTGCTGCTCGGTCACCAGGACCAGGCAGTTCACGGCCAGCCACAGCACGAAGATCGCGCCGACCCAGCGCGCGATGTTGCCCGCGCCACCCTCACCGCCGCCCGGCAGGCCGCGCAACGCGTCGCGCAGGCGCTCGAAGGGATTGCTGTTGCCGCGTCGCTGCGGGTTGCGGCTGTTGCCGGACCCGCCGGGAGTGTTCCAGGCCATCGCTACTCCAGGGAATCCGGTCGATTCTAGCCGTCCACGCCGGGATGGTCGACCAGCAGCGCCCGCACCGGCTCGCCCCAGGGCTGGCTGGCGACCCGCAGCGCGTCGGCCTCGGCGAGGTCCAGGCGCAGGCGCCAGCCGTCCTCGTCGTGCTCTTCGCCGCGGACGGCGTCGAGTTCGTGCAAGCGCGCGCGCAGGCGACCGGCCTCGGGCGGCAGGCGCAGTTCGCCCTGCACGCGGCGCAGGCCGAGGCGCGCGCCCAGCGCCTGGCGCAGGGCCTCCAGGCCGAGCCCGTCGCGGGCCGAGACCCAGACGCGCTCGCGCGCGCCCTGTCCGGCCGCGTCGCCCGCGCCATCTTCGGCCGCATGGTCGTGGCGCGGCAGCGCGCCCTCGATCCGGTCGATCTTGTTGTAGACGAGCAGTTGCGGCAGCTCGCCCGCACCGATTTCGGCGAGCACGGCCTCCACTTGCGCGATGCGTTCCTCGCGCAGGGGATCGGCGGCGTCGATCACGTGCAGCAGCAGGTCGGCCTCGCGCGCTTCGCTCAGCGTCGAGCGGAACGCGGCCACCAGTTCGTGCGGCAGGTCGCGGACGAAGCCGACGGTATCGGCGAGCACCGCATTGCCGCCCGGCAGCGCGATGCGGCGCACGGTCGGATCGAGCGTGGCGAACAGCTGGTCGGCGGCGTATGCGCCCGCGCCGGTCAGCGCATTGAACAACGTCGACTTGCCGGCGTTGGTGTAGCCGACCAGCGCGATGCGCGGCAGCTCGCTGCGCACGCGCGCGCGGCGCATCTGCGTGCGCTGCACCTCGACCTTGTCGAGGCGCTTCTGCAGCTGCTCGAGGCGCTTCTGCAGCAGGCGGCGATCGGTTTCGAGCTGGGTCTCGCCGGGGCCGCGCAGGCCGATGGAACCGCCACGCTGCCGCTCCAGGTGGGTCCAGCCGCGGACCAGGCGCGTGGCCATGTGCTTGAGCTGCGCGAGCTCGACCTGCAGCTTGCCTTCGGCGCTGCGCGCGCGCTGCGAGAAGATGTCGAGGATCAGGCCGGTGCGGTCGACCACGCGCCGCTCGAGCGCCTTTTCCAGGTTGCGTTCCTGGACCGGCGAGAGCGCATGGTTGACCAGGATCAGGTCGGCGCCGGTGGCTTCGGCGGCCGCCTTCACCTCATCGAGCTTGCCGCTGCCGATGAGCGTGGCCGGATTCGGGCGATCGATGCGCGCCTGCAGCACGGCGACGACGTTGGCGCCGGCGGAACGGGCGAGATCGCCGAATTCCTCCAGCAGGCCATCGTCCGGCGGGCCGCCGGCGTGGGGCTGGATCAGCAGGGCCTGCTCACCCTTGCGGGATCGTTCGAACAACGGCGGTCTCGCAATGGGGTGTCCGCGACCAACATGCGGGCGGGAGGCGCCGGATTCAAGCGCCGGCGGTCCCTGTCGCTGCAGGGTCGACGGCCGGGGCGATGGCCGGGACCGACGCCGGGATCACTCCGCAGCGTCGCCTTCGCCGTCCCCGTCGTCGGAATCGCCGTTGCCGTTGGTGCCCACCCGCACGTTGCGCGCCGGGACCACGGTGGAAATGGCGTGCTTGTAGACCATCTGGCTGACGGTGTTGCGCAGCAGGACCACGAACTGGTCGAAGGACTCCACGGTCCCCTGCAGCTTGATGCCGTTGACGAGATAGATGGACACCGGGACGCGCTCGCGGCGCAAGGCGTTCAGGAATGGATCCTGCAGGGATTGCCCCTTGGACATGTTGCCCCCTCTTTGTCTTTTCTTGACGACGTTTGTGTGTTGTTTTGGCGGTGGACGCCCCGACGGCAGCCTCCGGTCCGCATCGCCCGACCCACGCTCCCCGTGGCGGCAACGGCCCGATGGTACTCCAAGCACGTGACCCACGAATGGGACAGCGCCTCCAGTTGCGCGCCCCGGGAGACCATCCCAACCCGTCGCTGCGCGGCGGGGCGACCCGCCTGGCTGGCTGCGTGGCGTTACAGGAACGCGTGCAGCGCCCGCTCCAGCCCGGGGCGGTCCACGGCCGGGTCGAACCAGCGGGCGTCGAGTTCCCGCCGCACCCAGGTCAGCTGGCGCTTGGCGAGCTGGCGGGTGGCGAAAATGGCCCGGTCGCGGAACCCGGCAGCGTCGGTGGCGCCGTCCAGGTGCTCCCAGGCCTGGCGATAGCCGACCGCGCGCAGTGCCGGCAGGGCCAGCGGCGCCGGATGCGCGGCGAGTGCAGGCAGCGCACGCAGGCGGCGCACTTCGTCGAGGAAGCCCTGCGCCAGCATCGCGTCGAAGCGGCGTTCGATGCGCGCATGCAGTTCGCCGCGATCGCGCGGCGCCAGGACCACGCGCAGCACGCGGAATGGCAGGCGCGCACGCGACGCGCCCGCCGGATCCGCCTGCCAGTCGCTGATCGTGCGCCCGGACAGGCGATGCACTTCGAGCGCGCGCTGGATGCGCTGCGCGTCGGTGGCGTGGATGCGCGCGGCGGCGACCGGGTCGATTCCTGCGAGGCGCGCGTGCAGCGCGGCCCAGCCGACGTCGGCCGCCTCCGCGGCGATCGCGGCGCGCACGCCAGGATCGGCACCCGGCATGTCCGACAGGCCGTGCAGCAGCGCGTGGAAATACAGGCCCGTGCCGCCGGCGAGGATCGGGATCCGTCCGCGCGCGGCGATTGCCGCGATCGCTTCGCGCGCGTCGGTCGCGAAGTCGGCGGCCGAATACGCTTCCCAAGGCGCGCGCACGTCGACCAGGTGGTGCGGCACCGCCGCGAGTTCGGCCGCGTCGGGCTTGGCCGCGCCGATGTCGAGGCCGCGATACACCAGCGCAGAATCGACGCTGACGATCTCGCCGCCGAGGCGCTGCGCCCATTCCAGCGCGAGCGCCGACTTGCCCGAGGCCGTCGGCCCCATCAGCGCGATCGCCGGTGGGCGCCTGTCGGCCGTCATCGCCGGGTCGCCGAGGATGCGCGCGCCGCGGGCTCAGGCATCGTGCCCCTGCCCGAGCAGGCTGTTGCGGCGTGCGTACAGCAGGTACACGAGCACGCCCACCCCGTTCCACAACAGGCACCACAACTGCGTCCGGGTCGGCAGGCTCATGAACAGGTACGCGCAGCCGATGATCGCGACCGGGCCGACCAGCCACGCCAGCGGCGCGCGGAACACGCGCGGCCGCGCCGGATCGCGCTTGCGCAGCACCAGCAGGCAGGCCGCGACCGCAACGAAGGCGATCAGCGTGCCGGCGTTGGCCAGCGCCGCGATCTCGTCGAGGCGGGCGATGCCGGCCAGCGCGGACGTGACGATGGCGGTGAACACGGTGATCGCCACCGGCGTGCCGCGCCGCCCCACCTTCGACAGGCTGCGCGGCAGCAGGCCGTCGCGCGACATCACGAAGAAGATGCGGCTCTGCCCGTAGAAGAACGCGAGCAGCACCGTCGGCAATGCGACCACCGCCGCCGCGGCGACGACCTTGGCCGCCGTGCCGTGGCCGAGTTCGCGCATGATCAGCGCCAGCGGTTCCGCGCTGTGCCCGAACACGGTGTAGTTCATCGCGCCGACCGCGGCCAGCGCCACGACCATGTAGATCAGCGTGCAGCCGACCATCGAGCCGACGATGCCGATGGACAGGTCGCGTGCGGGATTCTTCGTCTCCTCCGCGGCGGTGGAGATCGCATCGAAGCCGTAGAACGCGAAGAAGATGATCGCCGCCGCCGCCATCACCCCGTGCTTGACGCCGTCGGGGCCGGTGGATTCGACGAAGCCGTAGGGCATGAACGGATGCAGGTTCGCCGCATCGAAACCCGGCAGCGCGATCGCGACGAACACCCCCAGCGCCAGCAGCTTGGCGACCACCAGGAACGCATTGACGGTCGCGCTTTCGCGCGTGCCGGCGATCAGCGCGCCGGCGACGACCCAGGTGATCAGGATCGCGGGCACGTTGAGCAGGCCGCCCGCGTGCGGACCGACGGTCAGCGCCGTCGGCAGGTCGACGCCGATGCCGGCGAGGAACCCGACCGCATAGCCGGACCAGCCGACCGCGACCGTGCTCACCACCAGCGTGTATTCGAGGATCAGGCTCCAGCCGACGACCCAGGCGATGGCCTCGCCGAGCACGGTGTAGCTGTAGGTGTAGGCGCTGCCCGCGGCGGGCATCAGCGTCGCCAGTTCCGCGTACGCCAGCGCGGCGCAGGCGCAGACGATGCCGGCGACGAGGAAGGAGACGAGCACCGCCGGCCCGGCGAGGTTCGCGCCGACGCCGATGAGCGTGTAGATGCCCGTGCCGACGATGGCGCCGATGCCCAGCGCGACCAGGTGCGGCCAGCCCAGGGTCGGCACCAGGCGCCGGCCCTCCTCGTGCACGGTGACCCGGTCGATGTCCTTGCGTCGCAGCCAAGCCTGCATGGGAACCCCTGGTTCGGTCGGAAGGCCCCAAGTGTGCGGCATCGACGGCCCCCGCGCGATGCGTCGCGTGCGAGGCCGGAAAAAAGACAGCCCCGGGCCGCACGCGGCGGCCCGGGGCTGCAGGTACGTCAGAAGTCCTTCGAGACCCGCAATCCGAAGGTCCGCGGCGGCGTGCTGACGATGTAGGGCTGGTACCCGCAGGTCAGCGTCGCGCACTCGGCGAACTTGGTGAGCTCGGTGCGCTGGTCGAACAGGTTGTGCACGAACACGTCGAACTTCCAGTCGCCGAGCGCGTAGCCCGCCGACAGGTCGAACAGCGTGTAGCCGTCGAGGTCGCCGAGCAGCGCGTCCTCCGCGGTGCGCAGGTCGGTGCGGCGCTTGCCCTGGTGGAACAGCGCGCCCTGCACATGGGCCTCGCCGGCGCCCATGTCCCAGGTATAGCGGCCGGTGAGGTTGCCCTTGAAGCGCGCGGTGATCGGAAGCCGTGCGCCCGCGGGTGCCTCCGGCCCGTCGACCGGGTCGCCGCTGATCGGGTTGATGGTGCCGGGCGGACAGACGCTGACGGGGTTGCCGTCGGCGTCGTTGAAGCCGCAGTAGTCCTCGGTCAGCCGCGCGTTGTACCAGGCCATGCCGCCGGACAGCATGAAGTTGTAGCTCGCCTGCCACTGCAGCTCGAGTTCCATGCCGTCGACGCGCGCCTGGTTGGCGTTGCGGATCTCGGTGAGGCCGTTGAGGCCGAGGTAGGAGAACTGGAAGTCCTTCCAGTCCTCGCGGAACACCGCGCCATTGAAGATCAGGCGGTGGTCGAACCACGCCGTCTTCCAGCCCAGCTCGTAGTTGGTGAGGTAATCGGAACTGTACGGCGGCACCGTGCCGCGGCGGTTGATGCCGCCGGGTCGGAAGCCCTGCGACCAGGTGGCGTACAGCATCCTGTCGGCGTCCAGTTTCCAGCTCAGGTTGAAGCGGCCGATCGAGCCGCTTTCCTTCACCCGCTTGTCCAGGTTCACGCAGGGTGCGCCCATGAACGGCTCGTCGCGGAAGCACACCACGACGCCGGACGAGCTGCTCCAGCCCCAGTCGCCGTAGCCGAAGAAGCCGACGAGGCTGTTGTCCGACTGGAAATAGCGGATGCCGCCGGTCGCGGTGAGGCTGGGCGTGATGTCGAACGAGACTTCGCCGAAGGCCGCCTGGTCGCGGTCCACGCGCTGCTGCGCCGTCAGCCAGATCGTGTCCGGCCAGCCCGGCACTTCCTGGACCGCCGACAGCCCGTCGACCAGGTAGTCCTGGAAGATGTCGTGCTGCTGCCGCTGCCAGAACAGCCCGCCGACCATGCGCCACCGGTTGCCCGCGGGCGAGGCGATGCGCAGTTCGTGGCTTTGCGTGCGGTACTTGTCGGTCGCGTGGATATGCTGCGACGGGTTGACGTAGGTCGACGGGTCGCACGTGAACGAGACCGTGTCGAAATCCGAGCACATGTACGCGCCGTAGCCGCTCAGCGTGTCGTACCAGAAGCCGTAGTCGGTGTAGTCCGCCGCGGAATCCACGTCGCGCGACAGGTGCGAATACGCGTAGGTCAGGTCGAAATTGCCGATCTTGCCCTGCACGGTCAGCGCCGCCTGCACCCACTTGTCCTTCGAGTACTCGGGATAGCCGTGCGCGACCTCGAACGTGCCGACGCTCGGGTCGTAGCCCGTGCTGCCCTTCGCGTCCATGTGCTGGCCCATGAGCGTCGGGGTGATCGTCCAGTCGTCGTTGAGGTCGATGCGCAGCGCGGCGCGGGCGCCGACCGTGTCGGCTTCGTTGTAGTCGTCCTTCACGAACGCCGCGTTGTCGCCGACGATGCCGGAGGTCGGGAAGGTCACCGTGCGATGCACGTTGTCGACATAGCCGGCGTCGTGCTTCTGCCAGCCGACCACGCGCAACGCGCTGGAGGCACCGAGCGGCATGTTCGCCATCGCCTCGAGGACATGGCCGGTGCCGCCGCCCTGGACGACGTTGACCTCGCCAGACACGTTCGCGGCGAAGCCCGTCGGGTCCGGCTTGTTCGTGATGATGCGCAGCGTGCCGGCCTGCGAGCTCGCGCCGTACAGCGTGCCCTGCGGGCCGGCGAGCGCCTCGACACGGGCGATGTCGTACATGTGGATGTCGAGCGCGCCGGTGATCGTGGTGATCGGCTGCTCGTCGAGGTACACGCCCACGCTCGGCTGCGAACCGGAGTGGTTGCCGTCGCCGCCGCTGGCGACGCCGCGCATGTACACCTGCAGGAAGCCCGGCCCGGAAAACACGCCGCCGCCCGCCGTACCGTACGAGAGGCTCGGCACGAGCTTGGCGTAGTCGTCGAAATCGGCGACGTCGTGCTGCTCCAGGTCCGCCTGGCCGATCGCCTGCACGCTGATCGGGACCGCCTGCAGGTTTTCCTCGCGTTTCTGCGCGGTGACCATGACGGTGCCCAGGGTCTTGGGTTCATCCCTGCGCTGCGTCGCCTGCGCCGCGGCCGGCTGCGATGCCGGTTGCGCCTGCTCCGCCTGCTGCTGGGCCGCCGGTTGCCCGGCCTGCGCCTGCGCTTGTGGCTGCGCTGGCGCCGACGCGGCGTCCTGCGCTTGCGCCTGCGAGACGCCCATCGCCTGGACGCCCAGGCATACCGCGATCGCCAGCGGCAGCCGCGCGAACGCCCTTCCCTTCCCTTGCTTCGAACTGCGCATTTCCCCCTCCTCCCTGGTGGATACGACGAATGGTCGGAACCTGGCTTACGACGCGGCGTGCCCCCCGGCCAGCGGGCCCAGCGCCTCGCGCAGCGGCGCGAGCCATGCTTCGAAATGCTTCCAGTGGTCCAGTCCCTCGCGGTAGATCGGCTGGCGCACCTGTTCGGAACTGGCGGTGCGCACCGGGCGATCGTTCTCGAAGAAGCGCAGGCAGGCCGCATCGAACGGCAGGCCGCAGTAATCGAGCAGCCGGCGCACCTGCGTCTCGGTGTCGTCCACGAGTTCCTCGTAGGCGACGCGCAGGATCGCGCCGGGTTGCACCCGGTCGAAGTGCGCCATGTAGTCGACGTAGTCGCGGTAGTAGCGGCCGATGTCGGCGAGGTCGTAGCTGAAGTCCTGGCCGCGCGCGAAATGCTGCTTGAACAGCGAGAAACCGCAGGCCATCGGGTGCCGGCGCACGTCCACGATCCTCGCGTTCGGCAACGCCGCGCGGATCAGGCCGGCGTGCGCGAAGTTGTTCGGCATCTTGTCGATGAAGAACGGCGCGCCGCCCTTGCGATGGATGCGCGTCCGCTCGAGGTAGGCCTCGCCCAGCGCCCGCACCGCGCTGGCATCGAGGCCGGCGAGCGCTTCGTGGTAGCGCGCCGGCGAATCGTCGCCGGGGCCCTGGCGGCGCAGCACGCGCGCGAGCGAGGTGATCTCCGGCAGCTCCATCGTGCCTTCGACCAGGGGATGGCTGGCGAGGATCTGCTCGACGAGGGTCGATCCCGCGCGCGGCATGCCGACGATGAAGATCGGGTCGGGCGCGGGCGCACCCCAGCCTTCGCGTTGTCTGAAGAACGCCGCGTCGTAAAGACTCGCCGCGCGGCGCAGGCGCGCTTCGTTCTCGTCGGCCGAATACGGCACGCGCGCCAGCCGCAACGCGTTGCCGCGCGCGTAGCTGGCAAACGCATCGGGATATTCGCCGCGATCCTCCAGCGCCTTGCCGAGCGCGAACTCCAGGTGCAGGCGGTCCTCGTCGCCGAGGCCTTCGCGCGCGAGTTCCGCGCGGATCGTGGCGATGTCGCCGTCCTCGAAGCGGAAGGTCTTGAGGTTGGCGAGGCTCCACCACGCGTCGCCGAATGCAGGCTCGAGCGTCGCGGCGCGACGATAGGCGGCGATGGCGCCGGAAGTGTCGCCATCGGTCTTGAGCGCATGCCCGTGGCTGAGCCAGATCCGCGGCTGGCCGGGATGCTCGGCGAGGATGCCGGCGTACAGTGCGTTGGCTTCGGCGTAATCGCCGGTGCGGCACAGCACCACGGCCTTGAGGTTGCGGTAATGCGGGTCGCGCGGATCCACGGCAAGCAAGCGCTCGACCTGTGCCAGCGCATCGGCCGGCCGGCTGCTGCGATGCAGCACCATCGCGTAGTTCTGGCGCGCGGCATGGAAGCCGGGTTCCAGTTCCAGGCAGCGTTCGAGCAGGGTCGCGGCGTCCTCGAGGCGGCCGATCCGCGCGGCGACCTCGGCGAGCATGCGGATGGCGGCCACGTCGGCTGGCGCGCGCCGCAGGTGGTTGCGCAGCAGGGCCTCGGCGCGGGGAATGTCGTTGCTGGCCAGGGCTTCGCCGGCGGCCATGAGCCCGGGGTCGGCGACGGCGCGTTTCATCGCGCGATCGAGGGTCATGGCCGATGCCGCCGACGCCTGGTGCATTCCCTTACCCCGGTTGTCCGCGGAGCGTACGTCCGCGCCGCCGGGGCCGCAAGGCGGCGACCGGGAGTGGCTTCCCTCCCTTCGACGGCGTCAGGCAGCGGGATCGGCCGCCGGTCCCAGGGCTTCGCGCAGCGGCGCCAGCCATGGTTCGAAATGCTTCCAGTGGTCCAGGCCTTCGCGGTAGATCGGCCTGCGCACCTGTTCGGCGCTGGCGGTGCGCACCGCCCGATCGTTCTCGAAGAAGCGCAGGCAGGCCGCGTCGAAAGGCAAGCCGCAGTACTCGAGCAACCGCCGGACCCCTGCCTCCGTGTCGGCGACCAGGTCCTCGTACTGCATCCGCAGGATGCGGCCGGGTTGCACGCGATCGAAGTGATCCATGTACTCCACGTAGTCGCGATAGTAGAGGCCGATGTCGCGCAGGCTGTAGCTGAAATCCTGGCCGCGCGCGAACAGCTGCTTGAACATGGAGAAGCCGCAGGCCATCGGGTGCCGCCGGACGTCGATGATCTTCGCGTCCGGAAGCGCCAGCAGGATGAGGCCGATGTGCGCGAAGTTGTTCGGCATCTTGTCGATGAAGAACGGCCTGCCGGTCTTGCGATGCGCGCGGGTGCGCTCGATGTACCGCTCCCCGAGGGCGCGCAGTCCGCCGGCGTCGAGCTTCGCCAGCGCTTCGTGGTAGCGCGCGGGCGAGTCGGGATGTTCCTGGGCCGCCTGTTGCCAGAGGATCCGCGCGATCGCGAGGATCTCCTCCAGTTCCATCGTGCCCTCCACCAGCGGGTGGGTCGCGAGGATCTGCTCGACCAGGGTCGATCCCGCGCGGGGCATGCCCACCACGAAGATCGGATCCGGTGCCGGGCAACCCTGGCCTTCGCGTTCGCGGAACAGTGCCTCCGTGTAGATTTCGGCGGCGCGGCGCATGCGGGCGGTGTTCGCCTCCGCCGACCACGGCGAGCGGGCGAGGCGCAAGGCGTTGCCACGTGCATAGCTTTCGAACGCCGCCGCGTAGTCGGCGCGGTCTTCGAGCGCCTTGCCCAGCGCGAACGACACGTGCAGGCGGTCTTCGGCGCCGAGGTCGGCGCGGGCGAGCTGCGCTCGCATGGTCGCGATGTCGGCGTCCTCGAAGAGGAAGGTCTTCAGGTTGGCGAGGCCCCACCAGGCATCGCCAGCCCAGGGTTCGAGCTCCGCGCAGCGCCGGTAGGATGCGATGGCTTCCGTGGTCCTGCCGATGGTCTTCAGTGCATGGGCATGGCTGATCCACACCCCTGCCTCGGCGGGATGCTCGGCGAGCAGGCCTTCGAGCAACGGCAGTGCCGCGGCGTATTCGCCGAGCCGGCACAACACCACCGCCTTGAGGTTGCGGCAGGCCGGGTCGCGCGGCGTGCGCGCGAGGAGCTGGTCGAGTTGCGGCAATGCGTCGGCGGAACGGTCCAGTCGGTGCAGCGCCCTCGCGTATTCCAGCCGCGCCGCGTCGAAGCCCGGCGCGAGTTCCAGGCATCGTTCGAGCAGCGCGCATGCATCCGCCGGCCTGCCGATGCGCCCGGCGAGATCCGACAGCATGAAGAAGGCCGCGGCATCGCCGGGATGCTGTTGCAGGTGCGCGCGCAACAGCGCCTCGGCGCGCGGGAACTCGTTCCGTGCCAGCGCTTCTCCCGCGGCGCGCAGCCGCGGATCGGCGAACGACTGCTGCAGGGCGCGGTCGTCCATCGCTGCCGGCTCAGTCATCGTCGGGCCAGCGGATGGCGGGAGTGGCGGCCTTCGGCCTGGGCATCGGCTGCGCGGCGACGGCATTCCAGACCGCGAGCGCGTCGACGGTCGCCGCGACATCGTGCACGCGCAGCAGCCTCGCGCCGCGCTGTGCCGCGATCACGTGCGCCGCCACCGAGCCGTGGATGCGCTCGGCCGGCGCCTTGCGGCCGGTGAGTTCTCCGATCGTGCGCTTGCGCGACAGGCCGGCAAGCACCGGCACGCCGAGCTCGGTGAAGCGCTCGAGCTGCGCGAGCAGCAGCAGGTTGTGGTCGCGCGTCTTGCCGAAGCCGAAACCCGGGTCGACGACGACGTGCTTCTTGGCGATGCCCGCCATCTCGGCGGCGAAGATACGCTCGGCGAGGAAGCGGTGGACCTCGGCGACCACGTCGTCGTAGCGCGGATCCTCCTGCATCGAGCGCGGTTCGCCGAGCATGTGCGCCAGTACCACCGGCACGCCGAGGGCGGCCGCGGCGCCCAGGGCGCCCTCGCGGCGCAGCGCGTACACGTCGTTGATCATGCCCGCGCCGGCGGCCACGGCCGCGCGCATCACCGCGGGCTTGGACGTGTCGATGCTGATCGGGATCGCGACTTCCTTCGCGAGGCGCTCGATCACCGGGATGACGCGGCGCAGTTCCTCTTCCTCGGGCACGTCTTCCGCGCCGGGGCGCGTCGATTCGCCGCCGATGTCGAGGATGTCCGCGCCTTCTCCAGCCAGGCGCAGGCCGTGGGCGACGGCCGCGTCGGCGGTGGCGTGCGTGCCGCCGTCGGAGAACGAATCCGGCGTCACGTTGACGATGCCCATCACCCGCGGGCGATCGAGCTTCACGATGCGGCCGGCGCAGTCGAGCTGGGGCGAGGTGTCGAACATGCCGCCAGAATACAGAAACGGCGCCTCCCGGCGCCGTTTCCTCAAACCTCGGCGGGGCCGCCGATGGTGATGGGCTTGGGGCGGTCCTTCGCCGGGCCGCCCGGGATCCAGCCCATCGGCGGCGGCGGGTCGCGGCCTTCCATGATCGCGTCGATCTGCGGCGCGTCGATGGTCTCGTATTCGAGCAACAGCTTCGCCATCGTGTGCAGCTTCTCGATGTTCTCGGTCAGGATGACCTTGGTACGGCCGTAAGCCTTGTCGAGGATCCCCCGCACGACCTCGTCGATCCGGCGCGCTGTCTCGTCGGACACGTTCTTGTGCTGGGTCACCGAGCGGCCGAGGAATACTTCATCCTCTTCCTCGCCGTAGGTGATCGGGCCCAGTTCCGACAGGCCCCACTTGGTGACCATGTTGCGCGCCATCTTGGTCGCGCGTTCGATGTCGTTGCTGGCGCCGGTGGTGACCTTGTCGTCGCCGAAGATCAGCTCTTCGGCCACGCGGCCGCCGTACAGCGAGCACAACCGACTTTCCAGGTTTTCACGGTTGTAGCTGTAGCGGTCGCCTTCCGGCAGGTACATGGTGACGCCGAGGGCGCGCCCGCGCGGGATGATCGTCACCTTGTAGACCGGATCGTGATCCGGCACCAGTCGCCCGACGATGGCGTGGCCGGCCTCGTGGTAGGCGGTATTGGTCTTTTCTTCCTCGCTCATCGCCATCGAGCGGTTCTCGGTGCCCATCATGATCTTGTCGCGGGCCTTGTCGAAGTGCTCCATGCGCACTTCCTTGCCGTTGTCGCGCGCGGCGAACAGCGCCGCCTCGTTGACGAGGTTGGCGAGGTCGGCGCCGGAGAAGCCCGGCGTGCCGCGCGCGA
>CAMLSB010000007.1 GCA_946482565.1 uncultured Lysobacteraceae bacterium
GCAACAAGGTGCTGACCGCGCTGATGGTGCTGGCGATCGCGCTGGGCATCGGCGCGAGCATGACCACGCTGACGATCTTCCACGTGCTGTCCGGCGATCCGATCCCGCAGAAGAGCGACCGGCTGTTCACGCCGCAGCTCGACCCCGCGACCATGAACGGCTACACCGCGGGCGAGGAACCCGAGGACCAGGTGACGCGCTACGACGCCGAGGAGCTGCTGCGGCAGAAGCACGGCCTGCGCCAGGCGATGATGACCGGCGGCAGCGTCGCCGTGGAACCGCAGAAGGCGGGCCTGGACCCGTTCTACGTCGACGCGCGCTACAACAGCGCCGACTTCTTCGCCATGTTCGAAACGCCCTTCCTCTACGGCGGCGGCTGGAGCGCCACCGAGGACCAGCGCCGCGACCGCGTCGTCGTGATCGCGAAGGAACTCAACGACAAGGTGTTCGGCGGCGCCAACAGCGTCGGCAAGACGATCCGCATGAACGGCAACGAGATGCGCGTGGTCGGCGTGCTCGACAAGTGGCGCCCGGCGCCGAAGTTCTACGACGTGAATTCCAACCGCTTCGGCGAGCCGGAACTGGCCTACATCCCGTTCTCGACCTCGCGCGACCTGAAGCTGGACCGCAACGGCAGCATGAACTGCTGGGACAGCGCGACCGACAGCACCGACCCGGAAGGCGAGACCGGCGTCAACGCGCCCTGCACCTGGATCCAGTACTGGGTGGAACTCGAGTCGCCGGCGAAGGCGGACGAGTACCTGCAGTACCTGCGCAACTACTCGGACCAGCAGCGCGCCAACGGCCGCTACCAGCGCCCGACCAACGTGCGGCTGCGCAACGTGATGGCGTGGCTGGACTACCAGAAGGTGGTGCCCAGCGACGTGCGCATGCAGGTGTGGCTGGCGTTCGGCTTCCTGCTGGTATGCCTGCTCAACACCGTCGGCCTGCTGCTCGCGAAGTTCCTGCGCCGCTCCAGCGAGATCGGCGTGCGCCGCGCGCTCGGCGCCTCGCGTCGCGCGATCTTCGCGCAGTGCCTGGTCGAAGCCGGCACGGTCGGCCTCGCCGGCGGCATCCTGGGCCTCGGCCTGGCCTGGCTCGGCCTGTGGGGCATCCGGCAGCAGCCGACCGGCTTCTCCGACCTCGTGCACCTGGACGTGTCGATGCTGGCCACCACCTTCGTGCTCGCGATCGTCGCCAGCGTGCTCGCCGGCCTGGTGCCGGCATGGCAGGCCTGCCAGGTCACGCCCGCGATGCAGCTCAAGTCGCAGTAACGCGCCCCTTCCCGGAGAATCCCAATGGAACTGCGCCCCATCCTCTCCACGCTGCGCCGGCACAAGACCGCCTCCGCGCTCATCGTGCTCGAGATCGCGCTGAGCTGCGCGATCATCTGCAACGCCCTGTTCCTCATCAGCAGCCGGCTCGACCGCATGCAGCGGCCCACCGGCCAGGCCGAGAACGAACTGGTGCGCATCCAGATCACCGGCATCGGCACCGACGAGAACGCCAGCGCGCTCACGCGCAGCGACCTCGCGGTGCTGCGCGCGCTGCCAGGCGTGAAGTCGGCGAGCGTCACCAACCAGGTGATCTTCGGCGGCGGCTCCTGGAACAGCTCGGTGAACCTGTCGCCGGACCAGACCCACCAGACGCTCAGTTCCACGGTCTATCTCGGCGACGAGAAGCTGCCGGAAACCATGGGCCTGAAGCTGGTCAAGGGCCGCTACTTCAATGCCGACGAGCTGCTCGACTGGGACACCGTCAACAAGCCCGGCCCCAGCGTGCCCGTGCCGACTGCGATCATCACCAGCGACATGGCCGAGAAGCTGTGGCCCGGGCAGGATCCGCTCGGCAAGACGCTCTACAGCTGGGGCGACGACAGCGGCTCGCGCGTGATCGGCGTGGTCGACAAGCTCGCGCGCCCGAACAACCAGGGCGGCCCCGAGGCCTACCACTACTCGATGATCCTGCCGATCTGGACGCCGTACACCGTCGGCGGCAACTACCTCGTGCGCGTGTCCGACCCGGCGCGTCGCGCCGAGATCATGAAGGCCGCGGTGGAAGCGCTGCAGAAGAACGGCCCGCGCCGCATCGTGCTGGACCAGGGCACCATGGAGGAGATGCGCGGCAAGTTCTACCAGTCCGATCGCGCGATGGCCTGGATCCTGGTGCTGGTGTGCGTCGCGCTGCTGGTGGTGACCGCGCTGGGCATCGTCGGCCTCGCCAGCTTCTGGGTGCAGCAGCGCACCAAGCAGATCGGCGTGCGCCGCGCGCTCGGCGCGACGCGCGCGCAGATCCTGCACTACTTCCAGACCGAGAACTTCATCCTCGCCACCGCCGGCATCATCATCGGCATGCTGCTGGCCTACGGCCTCAACCAGCTGATGATGTCGAAGGCGGAACTGCCGCGGTTGCCGGCGCTGTACCTGCCGGTGGGCGCGCTGGTGCTCTGGCTGCTCGGGCAGCTGTCGGTGCTCGGCCCGGCGCGCCGCGCCGCGGCCGTGCCGCCGGCGGTCGCGACGCGCAGCGTCTGACCGGACGTCGTCGGATGCTCGGCTATTACCTCCAGCTGGCGATGCGCAGCTTCCGGCGCAACAAGGCCCTGACCGCGCTGATGGTGCTGGCGATCGCGCTGGGCATCGGCGCGAGCATGACCACGCTGACGGTGTTCTACGTGCTGTCGGGCGATCCGATCCCGGCGAAGAGCGGCAAGCTGTTCTATCCGCGGATCGAGCCACGCAACCTGGGCAAGAACGCGAAGGCCGAACCCGAGCCGATGGAGCAGCTGACCCGCTTCGATGCAGAGGAACTGCTGCGGCAGAAGCGCGGCGACCGGCAGGCGCTGATGACCGCCGGCGCGGCCATGATCCTGCCGGAAGGGCAGGTCACCAAGCCGTTGCGCGCGCGTGCGCGCTTCACCAGCGCCGACTTCTTCCCGATGTTCGAGCCGCCGCTGGTGGCGGGCCGCGGCTGGACCGCCGCGGAGGATGAGGCGCGGGCGCGGGTGGCCGTGATCGATCGCGAACTGGGCGACAAGCTGTTCGGTGGCGGCAACTACGTGGGCCGCCACTTCCGCACGCCCGAAGCGACTTTCGAGGTCATCGGCGTGATGGACACGTGGAAGCTCAACCCGCGCTTCTACGACATGAGCAACCGGCAGTTCGGCGGCACGGAACAGGTGTTCCTGCCGTTCTCGACCTCGCGCGAGCTGAAGATGCCGACGCAGGGCAACATGTGGTGCTGGGGCGACAGCAGCAAGGATCCCGACGGGCCGAAGGGCGTGAATGCGCCCTGCGCCTGGCTGCAGTACTGGGTGGAACTGGACCAGCCCGGCGAAGTCGCGGCCTACCGCCAGTACCTGGCCGACTACTCGGATGCGCAGCGCAAGGCGGGACGCTTCGAGCGGCCAACCAACGTGCGCCTCGACGACGTGATGGGCTGGCTGGACTTCAAGCAGGTGGTGCCGGACGACGTGCGCATGCAGACATGGCTGGCGTTCGGCTTCCTGCTGGTGTGCCTGCTCAACACCATCGGGTTGCTGTCGGCGAAATTCCTGCGGCGCGCCGGCGAGATCGGGGTGCGCCGCGCGCTCGGCGCGCCGCGCTCGGAGATCTTCAAGCAGTGCCTGGTCGAAGCGGGCTGCATCGGCGCGGCCGGCGCGGTGCTCGGCCTGGGCTTCGCGCTGCTCGGCCTCTGGCTGGTGCGGCAACAGCCGGACGACTATGCCGCGCTGGCGCACCTGGACGGCCCGATGCTGCTGCTGACGTTCGTGCTGGCGCTGGCCGCGAGCCTGCTCGCCGGCCTGCTGCCGGCGTGGCGCGCGATGCAGGTCGCGCCCGCGCTGCAACTCAAGGCCCAATAAGGACGACGCCGTGGAAATCCGCCCGATCCTCTCCGCGCTGCTGCGCCACAAGACCGATGCCGCGCTGATCGTGCTGGAGATCGCCCTGAGCTGCGCGATCGTCTGCAACGCCGTGTTCATCATCGGCAGCCGCGTGGAGCACATGCAACGCGCCAGCGGCATTGTCGAGAACGAGCTGGTCGACGTCCAGGTGAGCAGCCTGGCGGTCGATGGCGATGCCGATGCGATGCGGCGCGCGGACGTCGCGGCGTTGTCGGCGATCCCCGGCGTCAAGTCGGTGACGAGCGTCAACGAGATTCCCTACGGCGGCAACGTCTGGATGACGGGCATCTCGATGGTCGCGGGCCAGCCCGAGCCGAACGAGAACCCCACCCAGTACATGGACGACGGCAAGCTGCTGCCGACGCTCGGCCTGCGCGTGGTCGAGGGCCGCGCGTTCCTGCCGGACGAATACCGCGACGACAGCGAGATGCGCGGGCCGGACGCCGTCGCCCCCGCGATGCTCGTGACGCGGACGCTGGCACGCCGCCTGTTCCCCGATGGCAGCGCGCTGGGCAAGGACGTCTACATCTCGGACTCCGCGCCAACGCGCATCGTCGGCGTCATCGAAGACGTGGTCGCCCCGGGTTCCACCATCGACCCGTCGAAGGACTACAGCGGGATCGTCCTGCCGCTGCGCGTCTCCAATGGCGAATACGTGCTGCGCACCGACCCGGCGCGCCGCGCCGAGGTGCTGGCGGCCGCGGTCGAAGCGCTCAACCGCGTCGACCCGAACCGCCTGTTCGGCGATGCGAAGACGCTGGAGGAGATGCGGCACGAGTTCTACAGCCGCGACCGCTCCGTGGTCTGGCTGCTGCTCGCGGTCTGCATCGCGTTGCTGGCGGTGACCGCGCTGGGCATCGTCGGCCTGGCCAGCTTCTGGGTGCAGCAACGCACCAAGCAGATCGGCGTGCGCCGCGCGCTGGGCGCGACGCGCACGCAGATCCTGCGCCATTTCCAGGTCGAGAATTTCATCCTGGCCACGATGGGCATCGTGCTCGGCATGCTCCTGGCGTACGGGATCAACCAGATGCTCATGGGCAAATACGAATTGCCGCGCTTGCCGGCGACGTACCTGCCGGTGGCCGCCGTGCTGCTGTGGCTGCTGGGGCAGCTCGCGGTCCTGGGCCCCGCCCGCCGCGCCGCGGCCGTGCCACCCGCTGTCGCCACCCGCAGCGTCTGACGAAGGAGAGACGAATGGACGACCTGGTCACCCTGCTGCTGGCACTCCTGCTGGCACCCTTGCTCACCCTGGCGCGCATCGGCGACATCCTCCGCGCGGGCTGATATAAGGCGGCATGCCCACGATCCTCGTCATCGACGACAACCCGGCGGTCGCGACCGCGCTGGAAACGCTGTTCTCGCTGCACGACATCGACACGCGCGCGGCGACCACGCCGGACGAAGGCCTCGACCTGCTGGCCCGCGGGCGCATCGACCTGGTGGTGCAGGACATGAACTTCCAGGCCGACACCACCTCGGGCGAGGAGGGCGCCGCGCTGTTCGCGCGCATCCGCGACGCGCACCCGGACCTGCCGGTGATCCTGCTGACCGCGTGGACGCACCTCGAAGCGGCGGTGGAGCTCGTGCGCGCCGGCGCCGCGGACTACCTGGCCAAACCCTGGGACGACCGCAAGCTGCTGGCCAGCGTGAACAACCTGCTGGAACTCGGCGAGACGCGGCAAGCGCTGGCGCAGGCGCAGGGACGCGAGCAGCGTCGCCGCAATGCGCTCGAGCGCGACCTCGACCTGCGCGGATTCGTGTTCGCCGACGCCGCGAGCGAGCGCGTGCTGTCGCTGGCGGCGCAGGTCGCGCGCTCGGAACTGCCGGTGCTGGTCACCGGCCCCAACGGCGCCGGCAAGGAAAAGATCGCCGAGATCCTGCACGCGAATTCCGCGGTGAAGCATGGCCCGTTCGTCGCGCTGAACTGCGGTGCGATCCCCGCCGACCTCGTCGAAGCCGAGCTGTTCGGCGCCGAAGCCGGCGCCTACACCGGCGCGACGAAATCGCGCGAGGGCAAGTTCGAGGCCGCCGACGGCGGCACCCTGTTCCTCGACGAAGTCGGCACGCTGCCGGCCGCCGGGCAGGTGAAGCTGCTGCGCGTGCTCGAGACCGGGCGCTTCCAGCGCCTGGGCAGCAATCGCGAGCAGCAGGTCAAGGTGCGCGTGGTCAGCGCGACCAACGCCGACCTGCCGGCGCTGATCCGCGTGGGCCAGTTCCGCGAGGACCTGTACTACCGCCTCAACGCGATCGAGCTGCGGCTGCCGGCGCTGGCCGAACGGCCGGACGACATCCTGCCGCTGGCGCGCCACTTCCTGCCCGAAGGCAAGCGCCTGTCGGAAGCGGCGGCGCGCGCGCTGCTCGCGCATCGCTGGCCGGGCAACGTGCGCGAGCTGCGCAACGCCGTCCAGCGCGCCGCGCTGCTCGCGCGCGGCGCCGAAATCGGCGCGATGGATCTCGCCTTGCCCGAAGCGCCCGCCAGCGCACCGGTGGGCGACATGGCCGGCGATGCCGGCATCGCCTCCGCGAACGAGCCGGACCGCACCGCGATAGTGGAAGCGCTCGAGCGCAACGGCGGCGTGCTCGCGCAGGCCGCCGCGGACCTCGGCCTCTCGCGCCAGGCGCTGTACCGGCGCATGGAACGCCACGGCATCACCCGCAGCGGCGGCAACGGCGCGGACTGACGGACGCCGGACGACCATGCTCCGCTTGCGCCAGCGCATCCCGCTCAGCCTGCAGTTCACCGGGCTGGCGCTCGTCTACATGGTCGCCGTCGCGGCGCTCGCCGTGGTGCTCGCGCACTGGCTGCGGCCGGTGTGGGCGGCGCTCGTGGCCGTGGGCGCGCTGGCGCCGCTGCTCGCGTACCACGTGCGCCGCGCCTTCGCGCCGATGCAGTCGCTGTTCCGCGCGCTGGCCGGCAGCGTCGCCAGCTACGAGGACGGCGATTTCGCCTTCGGCGTCCGCTGGGACGGCCGCGACGAGCTCGGCGAGCTGGTCGCCAGCCACAACGCCTTGGGCGACTCGCTGCGTTCGCAGCGCCTGAGCCTGGTGCAGCGCGAGCTGCTGCTCGACACGATGGTGCAGAACACGCCGGTGGCGATGCTGCTGGTCGACCCGGCGCGCCGCGTCGTGCACGCCAACATCGCCGCGCGCAAGCTGCTGGGCGACGGCCACAAGCTCGAGGGCCAGTCCTTCGACAGCCTCCTCGCGCGCAGCGACGAAGCGCTGCGCGAGGCCTTCGAACGCGGAGGCGACGGCATGTTCAGCGTGGGCGAGGCGGACGACGAGGAGGTCTACCACCTCGCGCGCCGCCACTTCCGCCTCAACGGCCGCCGCCACGAGCTGGTGCTGCTGCGCGCGCTCACCGCCGAGCTGCGCCGGCAGGAAGTGCAGACCTGGAAGAAGGTGATCCGCGTGATCAGCCACGAGCTCAACAACTCGCTGGCGCCGATCGCCTCGCTCGCGCATTCCGGCGCGGAGCTGTTGCGCCGCGGCCAGCTCGAGCGCCTGCCCAACGCGCTGGCCACGATCGAGGAACGCGCCCGCCACCTGGAAGGCTTCATCCGCGACTACGCGCACTTCGCCAAGCTGCCGTCGCCGCGCAGCGAGCCGGTGCCGTGGAAGCGCTTCATCGCCCAGCTGCAGAGCCAGGTGCCGTTCGTGGCCGAGGGCGGCAACGACGACCGCATGGGCCGCTTCGACCAGGCCCAGGTGGAGCAGGCGCTGCTGAACCTGCTGAAGAACGCGCACGAATCCGGCTCGCCGGCCGGCGAGGTGAAGCTGGCGCTGCGCCGCGCCGGCGCCGGCTGGCGCCTGGACGTGCTGGACCGCGGCACCGGCATGAACGACTCCGTCCTGGCCAACGCGCTGCTGCCGTTCTATTCGACGAAGCGCCACGGCACCGGGCTGGGGCTCGCCTTGGCCCGCGAAATCGCCGAAGCCCACGGCGGGCGCATCTCGATGGTGAACCGCGATGGCGGCGGGCTGTGCGTGACGCTCGTGTTGCCCGACTGAGCGGCGGGTGGATGATGCGATCGGCGCGGGATTGCCGATCACCGCATCGATCAGGGCGCGTCCGAAAGCAGTGACTGCAAGTCTTTCGCGTCCATCGTCCCGGCGTAGAGCTTGCCGTCCACGATCAGCGCGGGCACGCCCTCGATCCCGAGACGGTGGGCCAGCGCCATGTCGGCATCCACGTCGTGCGCGATGGCCGGTCGGTGCACGCATGCGTTGAACCCGGCCAGGTCGTGCACGCCGGACTCGCCGGCAATCCGCGTGAAATCGAGCCCCGGACGATCCAGGTCGCGCCTGAACAGTGCCGCGTCGAAGGCTTGCGCCATCCCCTGGCGCGCGGCGCAGCGCGCGGCGATGGCGGCCTGGTAGGCGTGCGCATGGACGCGCGTCAGCGGGAGGTCGTATCGCACGACCGCGACACGTCCATGCAGCCCGGGCAACGTGGCGGACAGCTTGCCTTCCAGGTCGCGGCAATAGGGGCACTGGAAATCGGAGAACAGGACGACACGCGCCCGTGCGCCCGCGTCACCCATCACGGGGGGGCGCGTGGTGGCGAGCTTCTCCCACCCGGCAACCTCGCGGGTTGCAGCGGGCGCGGTGCGCGGGAAGAACTCCCGGCGCACCGCGACCGTGGCCACGGCCAGTGCGCTCGCGACCAGCAACGAAGTCAACGTGTAATCGAAAACGGTGCGCGCGCTGGCCATCTGGATGCCTACAGGCAATGACAGCCGTCGTGGCCGGCGACGCAGGCGCCGGAGCAGTAGCAGGTCTGGCCCATGCCGCGGCAGATGTTGATGTCGCGTATGCCCTGCGGTGAAGCGAGCGCGCCGCAGGCGATGCCGAAGGCAATCACCAGCAGCGATGCGCGGTGGAGGGTCTTCCTGTTCATCGTGCCTCCGCGAAGCAGCCACAAGCCGTTTCGTCCGCCCAGCACTTGCTGGCGCAATCGCAGCTGACGGTACCGTCGCCGCTCGAGCAATGGCCGCCGCTCGACCGCACCGCCTGGCGGCTGGCCATCGCCACGCCGGAGCCGGCGAGCAGGATCGCGAGTGCCGCCAGGTTCATCAGTGTCCTCGACATCTGTTTCTCTCCTTCGGTTGGTTGCGGGGGATTGCGGTCAGGGCGCGCGCAAGGCCATCGCCGGCGCCACCGACGCCGCGCGGAGCGCAGGCAGCAAGGCCGCGACGGCGGCCACCACCCAGGTGGCAGCGAGCGCGGCGACGAGGTAGGCCGCTGGCAATGGCGGCATGCCCGAATGCGCGACCAGCCAGCGATTGGCGGCGAGCGCGCACAGCGCGCCGCCGGTGTTGCCCGCGATCACGACCATCGCGTTCTCGAGCAGGAGCCATCGGACGACGGCGCCCCGGCTGGTCCCGAGCGCGCGCCGGATGCCGATGGCCGCGGTGCGCTTGCGCACCCAGAAGAAGGAGAGCCCGAAGATGCCGATCGCGGTGACGCCGAGGAATGCGGCCGTCGCCGCGAGCAGCAACGCGACATCCGCCCGCGCCTTGGCGAAATGATCGGCACGCGCATCCGCCAGCGTTCCGGGAACATCCGGCGCGGCGCCACTCGAGGGCGACAGCGCGGCGGCCGCCGCGGACGCGACATGGCGAGCATCCTCGGGATCGACGCGCAGCATGTACGCCCCAAGATGCGGATCCGGCGCTTCGGGAACCAGCAGAGCGTATTCGTTCCCACCGTCCGCGGCGTCCACGGATGGCTGTCCGCGCAACAGGTGCGCGACCACGCCGACGATCCGCAGCGGTTCTCCGTCGAGGTACAGCGCCCGGCCGACGGCGGCCTGGTCGCTCCCGTGCAGGCGCTGTGCGAGGGCATGCGACACGATGGCCGTGCCGGGCGATGCATCGGCGTCGCCCGCGACCGGGAACTCGTCGTCGAGGAAATCGCGACCCGCGACCAGGTCCAGGCCGAGCGCGGCGACGGCGCCTTGTGTCGTTTCGTACTGGCTGGCGGCGACGCCATCGAGACCGGTCGCATCACGCGAAGCGTGGCTGGAGATGTCGATGCCAAAGGGCGTCCCGCCGAGCGCGACCACGCCGTGCACGCCCGGCAACGCGCGCAGGCGGGCCATGGCCTCCGGCCGCGCGAGCGTGCCATCGGTGGGCATCGGCAGCACGACCAGCCCGGCCTCGTCCATGCCGCTGGGAAGGCGCATCGCGGCAACGTCACCGGTGAGCATGGCGAAGGTATTGGCACACGCCGCGGCGGCCAACGCCACCTGCAACGCGAGCAGGCCGGCGATCGCGCGATGCCGGGACATCGCCTGCAGCAGCGGCGGCCGGATGCGCGACATCATGCGCACCTCAGGTTGGCGGCCGGTGCCACCCGGCAAGCACGCCAGGCCGGAAGTGCCCCCGCGGCGAGCGCGGCGAGCAGCGAAGCGCCGAGTGCCGCGAGTAGCGCGCCCGCATGCATGTGCGCGAGCGAGGCATAGGCGTCGGGACGCCGCCGCACCAGCCAAAGCCCGGCCTGCGCCAGCGCGACGCCCACGCAACCACCGGCAAGCCCGAGCAGTGCCGCCTCGACGGCGAAGCGCTGGAAAACCTGCGACCGCGTGGCGCCCATAGCGCGTCGGATTCCGACATCGAGCTCCCGTGCGAGGAATCGCGCGAGCAGCAGGCCGGCGGTGTCGAGCAGGCAGACCAGGAAGAACGCCAAGGCCAAACCGCATTGCACGAGCACTTCACGCGGCACGGCCTGCATTTGCCGCAAGCGGTCGTGTACGGTCAGCAGCGCGGGCGACTTGATCCGCACGTGGCGGCTGTGCGCGCGCTGGCCGGAGGCATACGCCTGCAGGAAGTCGCGATAGCGACCTGCGGCGCCGGCGCCGGGCAACCGCACCCAGAACTGCAACCAGGCGCATCCGTCGCCGGTACGCGCGCTGTCGCCCCAGCAGGTCGTGCCGCCGGCAAAGGGCAGCGAGAGATCGACGGCTGCCTGCAGCGGGAGGAAGAAGCCGTCCTCGCGATAGGCGGCATCCCCGCCGGCGCCGCCATAGAACAGAGGCGTGGCTTGCCAGTCCCCCGTCACGCCGATGACCCGGAACGTGGTGCCCTCGATGCGGACGATCTGGCCGACCGCGTTGCGCGCGCCGAACAGGCTGGCGGCGACGTGCCTGGACAGGACGACGAGGTGCGCGCCTTCGTCGTCGTCCGTTGCCGACCATCCGCTTCCGCCATCGAAGGGCACGCCGAACAGCGCGAAGAATCGTGCTGTGGCGTAGCGCCCTTGGATGGCGAGCGGCGCCACGCCGTCGACGGCCTCCAGGCGGGCGCGGCCGCCCGCCATGATCGCCTGGCTTGAGGCCATGCCCGAATGCAGCAGGTTGTGCGCGTCGAGCCAGGTCATGCGTTCGCCGGGATCGAATGCGCCCCCCGCGGCGGCGGCGAATCCGGGCGGACTGGCGTCGAGGTGCGGATGGAACAGCTCGCCGCTGCGGCCGGGCAGTGGATCCCGCGTCAGTTCGCCGAGCAGCGTCGCCATCGTTGCGATGGCGCCGATGCCCAGGCCGATGGCGAGGATCGCCAGCAGCGATCCGAGCCTGTCGCGCGCGATGGAATGCAGCGCGAGGCGCAAGTGGTATCCGAACATGTCAGCGGCTCCATCCCGCGCGGAGGGGGACGGCACCGTTCCCCTCGAACTCGGCAAGGGCGCCGTCGACCATGTGCAACCGGCGCTCGGTGCGCGCAGCCACCACGACGTCGTGCGTCACCACGAGCACCGTGCTGCCCGACGCATTGAGCCCGGCCAGCAAGTCCATCACGCCTTCGGCCATCCGCGAATCCAGGTTGCCGGTCGGTTCGTCCGCGAGGATCAGGCGCGGCCGTCCCACGATCGCGCGCGCGATCGCAGCGCGCTGCTGCTGGCCGCCCGACAGCTGCGCCGGGAAATGATGGGCGCGAGCTTCGAGGCCGACGCGCGCAAGCGCCTCGCGCGTGCGGCGGCGCCGCTCCTTCCCGCCCACGCCGCGCAGTCGCAACGGCAGTTCGACGTTGTTGTGGATGTCGATGTCCGGGACGAGATGGAAGCCCTGGAACACGAATCCGAAGGAGCGGCATCGCAATGCGCTGCACGCGCCATCGCCGAAGCCGGAGACGTCCTCGCCGCAGAACCGGTACTGGCCGCTTGTCGGGGGCTCGAGCAGGCCCGCCACCGCGAGCAGGCTGCTCTTGCCGGAGCCCGACGGCCCGAGGATGGAGACGAATTCACCTTCATCGACGCGCAGGTCCACGTCGCGCAGCGCGTGCGTCTCCACGAGGCCCGCGCGATGGATCATCGATATGCCGTGCATTTCCAGCACGGGCTTGGCCGTCCCTTGCATCGCTCGCCCCCGGCCGCTTCCTGCGGCGCGGATGCAGGCTACGGCGCCCGCGGGGCGATGTCACCGCCGTGACTGCGCGTCACGGCGGGGCCGCTGCAGTGGATTACCGCGAGCCGGTCATCGCGGCGTTCGCGCCGGTCTGCTTCGCCGCGTCGGCGACGGCCGCCATGCCTTCGGCCGACTGCTTCCAGGCTTCGTACTGCTCGTCGAGCGCGGCGCGTTCCTCGGCGCTGAACAGCTGGCGCGCCATCTTGAACATCGTCTTCTCTTCTTCCTTCGCGTGGTGCTCGACGAACTCGCCGAACACCTTGGCGCGGCCGGCGAACTGCGGCGTGCCCACGTCGGCGGCGTGCACGTCCGGCATCACCGTCATCTCGACGGCGCGATGCTCCTCGACCGCTTCGGCGTGCGTCTTCAGGCCGTCGCGCTCGGCGCGCTCGGCGAAGGCCGGGTAGAACACCTTCTCCTCCCACTTCGCGTGCGGGAGCAGGCCTTCGTCGATCTTCGCCAGCAGCTCGCCGCGGGTCTTGATCGCGCGGTCGGTGGTGTCGTTGAGCTTGTCGAACAGGCCGCGGATCTCGTCGTGTTCGGCTGCAAGTGTCTTCAGGATGTCGCGTGCCATGGGCGTGCTCCGGTCGGGGATTTGCCCCAGTGTCGGAACACGGGCATCGCGCCGCCGTGAAGCCGGCGGCGCGGTCCCGCCGTTCAGCGCGGTGCGTAGCGCAGCGTCACGCTCCATTCGCGCCCGGGCTGGTTGTAGAACGCCGCGGTCTCGTAGAAGCGGTCGAAGGCGTTGTGCAGGCCGGCCTGCAGCGTCCACCCGGCGCCGAGCGTGCGCTCGGCCCGCAGGTCCACGGTGGCGTAGCCGCCCATGGGGATCGCGTTCTGCACGTCGTCGAAGCGGCGGCCCTGCGCGACGACACTCGCGCCGACGCGCCATTCGCCCAGGCTGCGATCCGCGTCGATGCGCGCGGTACGGCGCGAACGTCGCGGCAGCAGCTTGTCGTACGCCGTGGTGCTGTGGTTGCGCGGGTCCATGAACGTGGCTTGCGCATTCACGTCCCAGCCCGCGAGCGTGGCGCCCGCGCCCAGCTCGGCGCCGCGGATCCGCGCGCTCTCGATGTTGTTGGCCACGAAGATCGTCGGGTCGTACACGATCAGGTCGTCCACGGTGGTCTGGTACGCATTGAGCTGCCAGTGCCAGCCCTGCAGCTTCTGCGCGATCCCGAGCTCGGCACTGCGCGAGGTCTCCGGCTTCAGGTCCGGATTGCCGTAGTACGGGAAATACAGCTCGTTGAAGCTCGGCGCCTTGAACGCGGTGCCGTAGCTCGCGGTGAAGCGCAGGCCGTGCGCGACGTCCATGCCCCAGGCGAAGCTGCCGGTGTCGTGGTCGCCGAACTGGCTGTTTTCGTCGTGGCGCGCGGAGAGCTGCACGGCGTGCTTGCCGAACGCTCCCTGGTATTGCGCGAAGCCGGCGCGGTTGCTGCGATACGCATCGAACGCGCTGAAGCCGCCGATCACCCCGCCGGCGTCGCGTGCCCAGTCGGTGCCGACGGTCAGCAGCTGGCCGGCAGCGAGGCTCACGTCGGCCTGCAGGCCGGCGCTGTCGCGGTGGGTGGCGAAGCCGTCGGTGGGCACGTGCCCCATGAAGTTGTCGGAAGTGTCGGTGTTGCGCCCCGCGGTGAGCTGCAGCGCAACGCGCCGGCCCGCGTAGCGCACGCGGCCGCCGACCACCTGCTGGATGGTGTCGGAGTTGTCGGGCAGCCCCCACGTCGGGTCGCCGTCGTATTCGCTGTGGCCGTCGGCGCGCATCGCATGCACGTCGGCCTTCCACGCGTCGCTGAAATCGAGCCCGCCGCGCAGCGAAACCGCATTGTTGCGATAGCCATCGCGGTCCGGATCCGGATGGTCCATGCCGCAGCCGGCGAACAGCGGCGTGGCGCTGCCGCGGCAGACGTTGAAGCCTTCGTCCGACTGGTGCGTGGCATCCACGCCGAACCAGCCGCGCACGCCGTTCAACAGCGTGCCGTTCGAAAGCCTGCCGCCGACGTCGAGGCCGGCGCCGGCTTCGCGCAAGCCGTAGGTGCCCGCGCCGACGTGCGCGCGCACGTGCGTGCCTTGCCGCGCGCCGCGGGTGAACACCTGGATGACGCCGCCGATCGCCTCGCTGCCATACAGGCTCGAGCGCGGACCGCGCACGATCTCGATGCGTTCGATCAGTTCCAGCGGCAAGTCCTGCAGCGCGGTCAGGCCGGACGTCGCCGAGCCCACGCGGACGCCATCGACCAGGAACAGCGTGTGGTCCGATTCGGTGCCGCGCAGGAACAGCGTCGACACCTTGCCGCGGCCGCCCTGGTTGGCGAGGTCGATGCCGGCGCGGCTGCGCAGCAGTTCCTGCAACGAGTGCGCCTGGCTGCGCTCGATCTCGGCGTGGTCGATCACTTCGACCGCAGCGAGCGACTGGTCGGCGGTGATCGCGGTGCGCGTACCGGTGACCACGACCTGGTCGAGATCGGTGGCATCGCCTGGTTGGCTGGCGTGCAGCGCGGACTGCGCGGACGCGTGGAACGGCAGTGCCAGCAACAGCGCCAGCGGGAGGAGCGCCCGCTTCGGGGCGACGTGGATCGGGGAATTGCGGTGCATCGTTCGCATCGTGGTGGATCTCCAGCGCGCACACCCGCGCGCGCAGACAAGGGCGGGAAGCCACGGCTGGAGAAGGAACGAAGCGGAAGCGAAGGCCGGGGATCGGTTGCGCACGGGAAACGGGCGGGAACGACGGAACCGGCATCGCCGCCACAGCGCCCTCCGCGCCGCAACCAGTCTGCTCCGTGGCCGGTCTCCGGACTCGCGGGGGAGAGGATCGCGTCCTCCCGGGCGTGGCGCCTTCCCGTGCCTGGGCACAGTGGCGGATGCCATGCCTTGCCTCGCTTACCGTTGCGGGGGCAGTGCCGGGATGGCTGCATCGGGGATGCAGCGCCACCGGCTTCCCGTTTCAACCGTTTGGGCAGGACGCCCGCCGGGTCACCTCGGAGCACGGATAGTCTAACGGAAAGCCTTGCCGCCACGACGCGACCCGTGCGGAAGCCGCCGTGACCTCCGGCGGATGCCCGGGCGCATGTAATCGGTTAGCGTCATCGCGAGGCAAAACCGGCGATTGACCGTGCGGCTGGCGGTCTGTACGGTGCGCGGCGGCATCGGGGGCACCGGCGCGCCGCGCCGGAAGCGATGCGGATCACTCTTTCCATTGGGGGAAATGGCATGTCTCACCTGGTCGACATCTTCCTGCAGCCGTCGAAGGTCTTCGAGGACCTGCGCGAGCGCCCGACGTTCGCGGTGCCGCTGCTGCTCACGCTCGTGCTGTCGGCGATCCTGCCGCTGTGGTACTTCCTGGTCGTGGACCCGGCGTGGTACCTGCAGCACATGTTGCTGGCGTCGGGTCGCGACATGGGTGCCGCCGACATCGAGAAGGCGAAGGCGATGATGCCGGGCACGCACACGATGGCCTACGTCGGCGCCGCGTCGGCCGCCGTCGTCACGATCATCATGTATTGCCTGTACGCGCTGTACTTCATGCTCGCCGGCAAGATCGCCGGCGCGGCGATGACGTTCAAGCGCGGCTTCAGCCTGGTGGCGTGGTCGGGCATGCCGGCCCTGCTCGGCATCGTGGTGGCGCTGGTCGGCGTCGCGACGATGCAGCCGCACACGCCGATCGAGTCGCTGATGCTCACCAACGTCGACCCGCTGCTCGTGCAGCTGCCGCCGGACAGCCACTGGCTCGGCCTGGCGCGCGGCTTCAGCCTGCTCAACTTCTGGACCTGGTTCCTGCTCGCGCTCGGCTGGCGCACCTTCAGCCGCGGCGCGAGCTGGCTGCAGTCGATCATCGTGGCGCTGGTGCCGAGCGTGATCATCTACGGGATCATCGCCGCCATCGCGTTGGCCAAGTAGCAGCATCCGCGAAGTGACGCGCGCGCCCACCCGAAGCCACACGACGGAGCACTGATGAAATTCGAACGGAAGTGGCTGGTGGGCGCGCTGATCGTCGCCGTCGTCGCGGTCCCGCTGGCGGTGCGCGGCTGCCGCGGCGATTCGGCGAAGCAGCTCGACCTGGTCAAGGTGGAGGAACGCGGGATCCATCCCACGATCCTCGCGCCCGGGATCCTCGCGTACCGCAACGAAGTCAACCTGACGTCCGAGCTCACCGGCCGCGTCGCCACCATCGGCATCAAGGAAGGCGATTCGGTCGAGAAGGGGCAGTTGCTGCTCACGCTCGATCCCGAGATCTACCGCAACGCGGTCGATCGCGCCGAAGCCGGCGTGCGCCAGGGCCGGATCACCATCGACCAGCAGCGCGCCGCGCTGGCGCTGCGCCAGAAGCAGTTCGATCGCGCCCGCGTGCTCGTGGCCCAGCGCCTGATCGACCAGGGCAGCTTCGACCAGTCGCAGAACGACCTGAAGGTGGCGTCGCTCGCCCTGGCGACCAGCCAGGAAGACTACAGCCGGGCGCAGTCCGCGCTGCAGGACGCGCGCGAGCAGCTCGCCAAGACCGACATCCGCTCGCCGATCAGCGGCCGCATCGTGTCGCTGCCGATCAAGGTCGGCGAGACCGCGGTGCCCTCGACCTCGTCGTTCGTGGGCGCGCAGCTGGCGACCATCGCCGACACTTCGCGCATCCAGGCCGAGCTGAAGGTGGATGAAGCCGACATCGCGCGCGTCGCCGTCGGCGAATCCGCGGACGTCTACGCCGCCGCGTTCCCGGACACGGCGCTGAAGGGCACGGTCGAGCAGATCGCGCTCGCGCCGACCGTCGAAGGCCAGGCTCGCGCCTACAAGGTCACGGTTGCGCTGACCGTGCCGGCGGAGATCGACCTGCGCTCGGGCATGAGCGTTCGCGCCGAGATCGTGCTGGGCAAGGGCGGCAAGCAGGCGGCGGTGCCGGTCGAAGCGATCGTCGGCGACGGCGGCGATGCCGCGAAGTCCGGCGACGAGGCGAAGCAGCCCGCGCAGTACGTCTGGAAGATCGAGAACGGCGTCGCGCACAAGGTCAAGGTCGAGACCGGCCTGTCCGACGACGCGTGGCAGGCCGTCGGCAAGCCGCTGAAGGTCGGCGACACCGTCGCGCGCGGCCCGTCGCGGCAACTGCAGCAGCTGCAGGAAGGCGACCGCGTCCAGCAGCGCAAGGCCGACGCGGACAAGCCAGGCGATGGCAATTCCGGCGACGACAAGTCCGGCGACAACAAGTCCGAATGATCGCGCTTCGCGACATCACCAAGCGCTATCGCATGGGCGATGAAGAGGTGATGGCGCTCGCGGGCGTCGACCTCGACATCGCCCGCAACGAATACGTCGCGCTCGTCGGGCCTTCCGGCTCCGGCAAGTCGACGCTGATGAACATCATCGGCTGCCTCGACACGCCGACCACCGGCAGCTACCTGCTCAACGGGCGCGACACCGCGCAACTGGGCGAAGTCGAGCTGGCCGGCGTGCGCAACCGCGAGATCGGCTTCGTGTTCCAGAGCTTCCACCTGCTGCCGCGCATGACCGTGCTGCAGAACGTGATGCAGCCGCTCGTCTACCGCGGCATGCCCGCGGCCGAGCGCAAGCGCCGCGCGGTCGAGTCGCTGGAGAAGGTCGGGTTGGGCAATCGCCAGGGCCATCGCCCCAACGAACTGTCCGGCGGCCAGCGCCAGCGCGTCGCGGTGGCGCGCGCCCTGGTCGGCGAGCCGTCGCTGTTGCTGGCCGACGAACCGACCGGCAACCTGGATTCGCGCACTTCGCGCGAGATCATGGCGCTGTTCGACGAACTGCACGACCAGGGCCAGACCGTGCTCGTGGTGACGCACGAGCCCGACATCGCCGCCCACTGCCGGCGCACCGTGCGCATCGGCGACGGGCGCGTCGTGTCGGACGTGCCCAACCCGGTGATCGCGGACAGCGCGGAGGGCGCGGCATGAAGGGTGTCTTCGGCGAAGCCGCGAAGGCCGCGTTCGCGAGCCTGATGGCGCATCGCATGCGCAGCTTCCTCACCACGCTGGGCATCCTGATCGGCACCGCTTCGGTGATCGCGGTGGTGTCGCTGGTGCAGGGCCTGTCTGCGTCGATCACCGACCAGTTCGCGGACATGGGCGGCAACACCATGACCCTGCAGGCAATCAACGACAACGAGAACTTCCGCACCGGCAGCCTGAACTACATCACCTTCGACGACATCGACGTGCTGCGCTACAAGGTGCCCGGGGTGAAGACGGTCGCGCCGATGATGGTGGTGCAGGCCGCCGGCGCCAGCTACAAGGGTCGCTCGACCAGCCCGCAGGTGCAGGCCGTCACCGCCGACTACCAGATCGTGCGCGCGGCCGACACGCAGTACGGCCGCTTCCTCGTGGATTCCGACGACAAGACGCATGCGCGCGTCGCGGTCATCGGCGAGCAGCTGCGCGACGACCTGAAGATGCCGGAGAACCCGGTCGGCGAGTTCTTCCAGCTCGGCGGCGACTGGTTCAAGGTCGTCGGCCTGATGGAGAAGCAGGGCGAGATCTTCGGCATGTCGCAGGACAACTACGCGATGATCCCGTTCGCGGTCGGCCGCGCGATGATGGGGCAGGCCAACCAGCCGATGATCATCGCCAGCTTCACCGTCGCCGGCCTCGACCAGGCCGAAACGGTCAAAGAGCGGGTGAAGCGCGCGATCCGCGCGTCCCGCAAGATCCCGGCCGGCAAGGACGACGACTTCAAGGTCGAGGCTTCGGATTCGTTCCTGAAGCAGTTCAAGCAGATCACGTCGATGATCACCGCGGTGCTCGGCGGCATCGTCGGCATCTCGCTGCTCGTCGGCGGCATCGGCATCATGAACATCATGCTGGTGTCGGTGACCGAGCGCACCCGCGAGATCGGCATCGTCAAGGCGCTGGGCGCGACGCGCCGCGACATCCTCACCCAGTTCCTGCTCGAGGCGGCGCTGCTCGCGCTGCTCGGCGGCCTCATCGGCATCGCGCTCGGCTACGGCATAGGCGCCGGCGTGGCGGCGCTGATCCCGGGCTTCCCGCCGGCGAAGGTGCCGGTGCTGGCGATGATCGGCGCCGCGGGCTTCTCGGCGCTGATCGGCGTGGTGTTCGGGATCATGCCGGCCTCGAAGGCGGCGGCGATGGATCCGATCGAGGCGTTGCGCTACGAGTGACGCGCGGCGCGCTCAGCGCGCGTCGTCGTGGTCGCCGTCGTCGCCGCCGTGTTCGCGCGCATCGTCGAGCGGTATCCCCGCGTCGCCGTCCGGGTCGCTTTCCATGTGCGTGGTGGTCACCGGCCCCGCAGCGGGCCGCCCGCGCGGCGGTGGCAACAGCGCGATCGCGGCTTCGGCGGCGGCGACCAGTTCCGCGCGACGCGCTTCCGGCACTTCCTGCCAATGCGTGTCCTGGAGCGCGCCCTCGATCGCATAGAGCAGGTTGAGCCCCGGCCGGAAGCCGGCGCGTCGCACCCGCATGTAGGCTTCGACCGGTCCGGTCGCGGCGAGGTCGTCGCGCGTGCGCAGGCCGACCTGGCGCAGCCATGCGGCCGACTTGGGCCCGAGGTTCCGCAGGCGCGGCGGCGCGGGACTCACGCGACCGCTTCCATCGACACGGATTCCACGAAGGCTGCGGCGATCGCTTCCAGCCCGGCCGCGTCGTCCGCGTCGAAGCGCGACGGTTCCGGGCTGTCGAGGTCGAGCACGCCGATGAGCGCGCCGCCGGCAGTGAACAGCGGCACGACGCATTCCGAGCGCGAGGCCGAGTCGCAGGCGATGTGCCCCGGGAACGCGTTCACGTCTTCCACGACCTGCGTCGTGCGCGTGGTCGCGGCGGTGCCGCACACGCCCTTGCCGAGCGCGATGCGCACGCAGGCCGGCAGGCCCTGGAACGGGCCGACCACCAGTTCGGTGCCGTCGTAGAGGTAGAAGCCGCACCAGTTCAGCCGCGGCAGCGCATGCCACAGCAGCGCGCTGAGGTTGGCGGCGTTGGCGACCAGGTTGCGTTCGCCGTGCAGCAGCGCGCGCGCCTGTTCGGCGAGCTGGGCGTACTGCTCGGCCTTGCTGCCGGACAGGGCGGTGGCGTGGAAGCTCATCCGGTCGATTGTAACCGGGTATACCATCCGCGCATGGAAGGGGATCCGGACCTGTCGCAGCTGCCCGTGGTGGACGGTTTCCGCATGCGCGGCGAAGCCGTTACCCGGCTGGAGACCTTCGTGGACGCGGCTTTTGCGTTCGCGGTGACCCTTTTGGTGGTGTCCTTCAACGCCATGCCGTCCTCGTTCACGGAGCTCTACGAGGCGCTGCGCAGGCTCCCCGCGTTCCTGGCTGCGTTCGCGATCCTCGCCATGTTCTGGCAGTCGCACAACCGTTACAGCCGCCGCTACGGTCTCGAGGATGGACCCGTGCTGTTCCTGAGCCTGGCGCTGGTGGCCGCGACGCTCTTCTACGTGTACCCGCTGCGGATGGTGATTTCCTCGGCGATGCACGTGATCACCGGGGGGTGGGCGCAGGGCGAACTCGACATCAACACCCTCCGCGAATTCCGCCTCGTGTTCGTCATTTACGGCATGGGATTCGGCGTCCTTTCCGCGATCATGGCCGCTTTGAACTGGCACGCGCTGCGTCATCCGGGCTTGCGCCTGAACCAGCTCGAGCGCATCTCCACGCGCGGCGAAGTCGCCTCCGACCTCATCCTGGTGGCGTCGGCCATGCTGTCGATCACGCTGGCGCTCGCCTTGCCCCTGGATACGCCGTTCCAGCAGATGCTTCCGGGCTTCTCCTACACGGTCCTCGCGATCGCGTTGCCTTGGCACGCTGCGTACGTGGCCCGGCGCGTCCGGCAGGCCGCGGGCATCGCATGAATTTCCGCGGCGGATTGTTCGTCACCGGCACCGACACCGGCATCGGCAAGACGCTGTCGAGCTGCACGCTGCTGCATGCGCTGCGCGCGCGCGGCCTGCGCGCCGTCGGCATGAAGCCGCTCGCGAGCGGCTGCGAGGCGACGCCCGAAGGCCTGCGCAACGAGGACGCGCTCGCGCTGCAGGCGGCCAGCGATCCGCACCCGGCCTACGACGATGTGAATCCGTTCGCGCTGCCGGAACCGCTGGCGCCGGAGATCGCCGCGCGCGAAGCCGGCATCGTCGTGGACCTCGCGCCGATGCTCGCCGCGCACGCGCGCCTCGCCGCGCAGGCCGACGCCGTCGTGGTCGAAGGCGTGGGCGGCTGGGCCGCGCCGCTCGCGCCGGCGCTGATGCAGGCCGACCTCGTCCGCGCGCTCGACATACCGGTCGTGCTGGTCGTCGGCCTGCGCCTGGGCTGCCTCAACCACGCGATCCTCAGCGCGCGCGCGATCACGGAGGATGGATGCCGCCTCGCCGGCTGGATCGGCACCGGCGTGGACCCCGGGATGCTGCGCATCGACGAGAACCGCGAACTGCTGGCCGGCCGGTTGCCGGCGCCATGCCTCGGCTGGCTGCCTTGGCAACCCGCGCCGGACCCGGCTGCCCTCGCCGGACGGCTTCGTCTCAGATCCTGAGCGACGTGGCGGCAACCATCGCCACGGCCCTGGTCTCCTGGTTTCCGACCCCGGACTTCCGGCACGGCGCGCCGCCCCCGGAGCCAATGCTAGACTCGCCGGTATAGGAATCAGGCCGATTCGCGTCGCCGTTCCCGTTCTCCCATCCTCCCCCCACGAGGTTTCCACATGCACCGTCCACTCGTAGTGCTCGCTTTGTCGACCGCGTTCCTCGCCGCCGGTGCCTGTTCGAAGCAGGATGCGGGCGCCCAGGGCGGTCCGGGTGGCGGCATGCCTCCGCCGGAAGTCGGCGTGGTGGTGATGCAGCAGGGCGACGTTCCGATCGCCAAGGAAGCCGTCGGCCGCCTGTCCGCGTTCCGCAGCGCCGACGTGCGCGCCCGCGTGCCGGGCGTGCTGCAGCGTCGCCTGTACGAGGAGGGCAAGGACGTGCGCCAGGGCCAGCCGCTGTTCCAGATCGACCCGGCGCAGCTGGCCGCCGCCGCGGCGCAGGCGCAGGGCGCGCTGGCGCAGGCGCAGGCCAACGCGGCCAATTCGCACGCCGCCGCCGAACGCGCGCGCGGGCTGATCGGCGCGAAGTTCATTTCGCAGGCCGACTACGACAATGCCGTCGCCGCCGAGCGCACCAGCGCCGCCGCGGTGCAGGCCGCGCGCGCCGCGGTGCAGGCCGCGCAGATCAACCTCGGCTACGCCACGGTGCGCGCGCCGATCAGCGGCCGCGCCGGCAAGCAGCAGGTCACCGAAGGCGCGCTCGTCGGCCAGGGCGACGCCACGCTGCTCACTACCGTGGACCAGCTCGATCCGATGTACATCGATTTCTCGGTCGGCGTGACCGAGCTGGCGAACATCCGCAAGCTCGCGCCGTCGGGCCGTTCCTCGGGCATCCAGGTGCTGCTGCCCGATGGCACGCCGTACGACCAGGCCGGCACGCTGGATTTCTCGGGCGACACGGTCGACCCGACGACGGGCGCGGTGCAGTTGCGGGCGCGCATCGCCAATCCGGACGGCATGCTGCTGCCGGGCACGTTCGTGACTTTGCGCGCGATCCTCGGCGAGGAGCGCAACGCGTTCCTCGTGCCGCAGGTCGCGGTGCAGCGCGACGACAAGGGCGCGTACGTGCTGGTCGTCGGCAAGGACGGCAAGGTCGCGCGCAAGGACATCCAGACGGGCAGCCAGCAGGGCAGCGACTGGGTGGTGCGCAGCGGGCTGGTCGAGGGCGACCAGGTGATCGTGTCCGGCCTGCAGCGCGTGCAGCCCGGCGCACCGGCCAAGGCCATGCCGGCCGACGGAACCGCCGATGCCGCCGGCGCCCCGGGGCAGCCGGGCGCGGCTGCCGCGCAGCCGCAGCCGAAGAAGGCCGCGCCGGCCGCCAAGACCGGAGGCTGATCCATGTCCCGCTATTTCATTGAACACCCGGTCTTCGCCTGGGTGATCGCGATCCTGATCGTGATCGCCGGCGCGCTGTCGATCCGCAGCCTCGGCGTGGAGTCGTACCCGAACATCGCGCCGACCCAGGTCACCGTCGGCGCCGCCTATCCCGGCGCCAACGCCGAGACTACCGAGAAAGCGGTCACCCAGGTCATCGAGCAGCAGCTCACCGGCATCGACAACCTCGACTACTTCAGTTCCTCGTCGAGCTCGAGCGGTGGTTCCTCGATCAACCTGACCTTCAAGCCGGGCACCGACCCGGATACCGCGCAGATGCAGGTGCAGAACAAGGTGTCGCAGGCCACGCCGCGCCTGCCCACCGAGGTCGTGCAGCAGGGCGTCACCGTGCAGAAGGCCAACTCCGGCTTCCTGATGGTCGTGGCGCTGAAGTCGAGCAATCCCGAGATCGGCAAGGACCAGCTCGCCGACCTGATCGCGTCGCGCGTGCTCGACCAGGTCTCGCGCGTCCCCGGGGTCGGCAGCGCGCAGCTGTTCGGCGGCGAGTACGCGATGCACATCTGGCTCAATCCCGACCAGTTGCGCGCCTACGGCCTGTCCGCCAGCCAGGTGCTCGCGGCCGTGCGCGGACAGAACGTGCAGTTCTCCGCGGGTTCGATCGGCGGCGAGCCGTCGCCCGAGACGCAGATGATCACCGCGTCGGTGTCGGCGGAAGGACGCTTCAGCACGCCGGAAGAGTTCGAGCAGATCCTGCTGCGCACCGACGCTTCCGGCGCCGCCGTGCGCCTGAAGGACGTGGCGCGCGTCGAGCTGTCCGGCTCCGCGCAGGGCTTCGACCTGAAGTGGAACGGCCAGCCCGCGTCCGGTTTCGCGGTGCAGCTGGCGCCGGGCGCGAACGCGCTGGCGGTGGCCGCGGCGGTCAAGGACCGCATGCAGTCGCTGCAGCCGAGCTTCCCGCAGGGCGTGCAGTGGTTCTCGCCGTACGACAGCTCCGACTTCGTGCGCATCTCGGTCGAGGAAGTGGTCAAGACCCTGGCCGAGGCCATGGTCCTGGTGTTCCTGGTGATCCTGCTGTTCCTGCAGAACTTCCGCGCCACGCTGATCCCGACCCTGGTGATCCCGGTCGCGCTGCTCGGCACGTTCCTGGGCATGTACGTCATCGGCTTCTCGATCAACCAGCTCAGCCTGTTCGGCATGGTGCTGGCGATCGGCATCGTGGTGGACGACGCGATCGTGGTGATCGAGAACGTCGAGCGCATCATGACCGAGGAGGGCCTGTCGCCCTACCAGGCCACGATCAAGGCGATGCACCAGATCAGCGGCGCGGTGATCGCGATCACGGTGGTGCTGGCGGCGGTGTTCGTGCCCAGCGCGCTGCAGGGCGGCAGCGCCGGCGCGGTGTACAAGCAGTTCGCGCTGACGATCGCGATGGCGATGGTGTTCTCCGCGTTCCTCGCGCTGGGCTTCACCCCGGCGCTGTGCGCGAGCCTGCTCAAGCCCACCGGTCACCACGACACGCGCAACCCGATCTTCCGCCGCTTCAACAAGATCTACGACCGCATTTCGGGCACCTACGTGCGGCAGGTCGGCAGCGCCGTGCGGCATGCGCCGCGCTGGATGATCGCGTTCGCGGGCCTGGCGGTGCTGTGCGCCTGGCTGTTCTGGAAGATGCCGGGGAGCTTCCTCCCCGAGGAAGACCAGGGCTATGCGCTGGCGATCGTCCAGTTGCCGCCGGGCGCGACGCTGCGCCGCACCGACGCGGTGTTCGAGGAAGTGCGCCACGCCATCGAGAAGCAGGACGGCTTCGAGGGCATGATGCAGGTCGCCGGCTTCAGCTTCGTCGGCCAGGGCGAGAACGTCGGCATGGCGTTCATCAAGCTCAAGCCGTGGAGCGAGCGCAAGGTCACCGCCACCGACTTCATCCAGAAGGCGAACATGGCGCTGTTCGGGATCCGCGACGCGCAGATCTTCGTGATGAACCTGCCCACCGTGAACGGCCTTGGCGCGTTCGGCGGCTTCGACATGTACCTGCAGGATCGCAGCGGCGCGGGCCGCGCGGCGCTCGCGCAGGCGATGGGCACGCTGCTGGGCAAGGCCGGCCAGGACAAGACGCTGGTGGGCGTGCGCCCGAACACGCTGGCGCCGTCGCCGCAGCTCAAGCTCGACGTCGACCGCGTGCAGGCGCAGGCGATGGGGCTGTCGGTCGGCGACATCTACAGCGCGATCCAGCTGATGCTGGCGCCGGTGTACGTCAACGACTTCGTGCAGGGCGGGCGCGTCAAGCGCGTGACCATGCAGGCCGATGCGCGGTTCCGCACCGGCGAGGAGTCGCTCGCGCACTTCTACACTCCTGCGCAAGGCGGCCCTGCGCAAGGCGAAACCGCCAACGGCGTGCCGCGGATGATCCCGCTGAGCAACGTCGTGGATTCGAAGTGGACCGTCGCCGAGCCGTCGCTCACCCGCTACAACGGCTTCGCCGCGGTCGAGATCGTCGGTTCGCAGGCGCCCGGCCGCAGTTCCGGCGAGGCGATGGACGCGATGCAGAAGATCGTCGAGCAGGACCTGCCGCAGGGCTTCGGTTACGACTGGGCCGGCCAGTCGCACCAGGAAATCCTGTCGGGCAGCCAGACCACGATGCTGATGATCCTGTCGATCATCGTCGTGTTCCTCTGCCTCGCGGCGCTGTACGAGAGCTGGTCGGTGCCGGTGTCGGTGCTGCTGGTGGTGCCGGTGGGCGTGCTCGGCGCGGTGGTGCTGTCGATGCTGCGCGGCCTGCCGAACGACATCTACTTCAAGATCGGCCTGATCACGGTCATCGGCCTGGCGGCGAAGAACGCGATCCTGATCGTGGAATTCGCGATCCAGGAGCGCAATGCCGGCAAGCCGCTCGGCCTGGCGGTGGTGGAAGCGTCGAAGCTGCGCCTGCGACCGATCCTGATGACCTCGCTCGCCTTCATCTGCGGCGTGCTGCCGCTGGCGATCTCCACCGGCGCCGGCGCGAACGCGCGGCATGCGATCGGCACGGGCGTGATCGGCGGCATGCTGTTCGCCACCTTCCTCGGCCTGCTGTTCATCCCCGTGTTCTACACGATCGTGCGCCGCGTGCTGGGCGACAAGATGGACGAGCCGCCGGTCCACGTGAACCGCGACAGCACGCTCTAGGCGCGCGACCGCACGACACAGGCAATCGAAGGGGCCCGAACGGGCCCCTTCCTTTTTCGCGGCGGCGAACGATGAACCGCGGACGCGGTGGCTGCGCTCAGAAGCCGAACGAAGCGCCGGCGCCCAGCAGCGTCGCGATGCCCAGCACCGCGAACAGCGCCGCGGCCACGCCATGCACCAGGCGCACCGGCATCCTGCGAAGCAAACGGTCGCCGAGGAAGACCGCCGGCACGTTCGCGATCATCATGCCCAGCGTGGTGCCGGCGACCACCGCGACCGGCAGCGCGTACTTCGCCGCCAGCGCGACGGTCGCGATCTGCGTCTTGTCGCCCATTTCGGCAAGGAAGAACGCGATGAGCGTGGTCGCGAACACGCCGCGTCCGCTGCGCGGCGCCGCTTCGCCTTCGTCGACGTGGTCGGGCACCAGCGTCCACGCGGCCATCGCCAGGAACGACACGCCCAGCACCCAGCGCATCACCACCGGCCCGGCGAGCGCCATCAGCCACGTGCCTGCCGCACCGGCCAGCGCATGGTTGAAGAGGGTCGCGACGAGGATGGCGGCGATGATCGGCCACGGCCGGCGGAAACGCGCGGCGAGCAGGAAGGCGAGCAGCTGGGTCTTGTCGCCGACCTCGGCGAGCGCGACCACGCCGGTGGAGATGAGGAAAGCTTCCATGTGCGATTCACCGGCCGGAAGGGACGCATGACCACGGCGCGTCCCGGCCTCGTGGACGCAGCGTGGTCAATGGTCTTGCCAGGGCGATGGAACTGGACCGTCCGCGCCATGGCCTGCTGGCCAAGTGTGTTGACGCGGACTCCTTCCTCGCGATCGCGCCAGGGCGGATCGCAGGGCAGGGCGGCTACTCCCCAATGACGCGCGCATTGTAGCCCGGCACGCATGAGCCGAGCGCATCGCGGACGGGCGGTGCAAAAGGAAAAGCCCCGGCATCGCTGCCGGGGCTTCCCTGTGGCTTGCGTGCAGCGTCCGCGCGGATGCGCGTCGCTTGCGGCGCGGCTTACTTGGCCTTGGCGGCCTTCACCACCTGCTCCACGTCGGCCTGGGCCTTCGCGGTGGCGGCTTCGAACTGGCCCTTGGCGATCTGGCCGATGGCCTCGCCCGCCTTCACGCTGCGGCCGACGACTTCCTGGCCGGTGCTGACGGCGCGCTCGACGTTCTCGCGCGCGACCTGCACGCCCTTCGGCATGACGGCCTTGAAGCCCTCGGCGTCGCGCACTTCGGCCAGCTCGCCGAAGAAGGCGAAGGTGGCGGCGGCGTTCTTCTCGAGGACGGCCAGCTGCAGGCCGAACACGTCCTGGGCGTTGGCGAGGGCCAGGCGGTTGGCCTGGGTGGCGGCGTCCGCGAACTGGCGGGTCGCGGCGGCGAACTGCTCGTTGATCTGGTTCATGGCGGTTTTCCTGCGGTGACCCGGCGGGATTGCCGGTTTTGTGCGATGCAGCATAACACCGGATTTTGTGCGGTGCAACATGTCTTGCTGAACAGGCCCACCGGGCCGGGGCCGGAGCGGGGAACGAGGCGGGGGACCGGCGCTGCAATCCGCGCCACGCCTCGCTTAGGATGGCGAGAGAGGGGGCACATGGACTGGAACGGGGACCTGCAAGGCTGGCTGGCCGCCCTCGGCATCGGCCTGCTGATCGGCGTGGTGCGGGAACGCCATTCGAGCCGCGGTGGCGCCGCCGCCGAGGCGTCCGTCCGTGCCGGCCTGCGGACCCATGCCGTCCTCGCCCTCGCTGCCGCCGCCGCGATGCAGCTCGGCACGGGAGTGCTGGCCGTGCTGCTGCTGGCCGTCGCGGCGCTGGTCGTGGCGAGCTACTGGGCCAGCCACCGCGACGATCCCGGCATGACCGGCGAGATCGCCCTGCTGCTCACGACGCTGCTCGCCGCGCTCGCGATGCGCGAGCCCGCGCTCGCCGCAGGGCTGGCGGTGATCGGCGCGATCCTGCTGCAGGCGAAGGATGCCCTGCACCGTTTCGTGCGCGAGCTCGTCAGCGAACGCGAATTGAACGATGCATTGCTGCTCGCCGCCGCCGCGCTGGTGGTGCTGCCCTTGCTGCCCGACCATCCGCTGGACCCGTGGGGCGCGTTGCGTCCCGCGCTGCTGTGGAAATTCGTGGTGCTGGTGATGGCGGTCGGCATGGCCGGCCACGTCGCCTTGCGCGCGGTCGGCGCGCGCTGGGGTTTGCCGGTGGCGGGCTTCTTTGCCGGCTTCGCGTCGTCGACCGCGGCGGTGGCGGGTTTCGGTGCGAGCGTGCGCGACCAGCCGGCGTTGCGGACCGCGGCGGTGGCGGCGGCGCTGCTTGCGAACGTTGCGTCGCTGCTGTTGTTCGCCGCGATCATCGGCACCGGCGCGCCGGTGCTGCTGCGCGCGATGGCCTTGCCGCTCGGCGCGGCGGCGCTGGTCCTGGTCGCCGGCGGCGTACTGGGCCTGCGCAGCCACGCCGCGGCGGCCGATCTGCCGGAAGCGCCAGCCCCGCGCGCCTTCCACCTCAGCCACGGGCTCGCGCTCGCGCTGCTGCTCGCCGCGGTGCTGCTGGTCTCGGCGTGGATGCGGCTCTGGTTCGGCGATGCGGGTGCGTTGTTCGCGGCGGCGCTGGTCGCGCTCGGGGAACTGCATGCGGCCGGTGCGAGCGTCGCGCAACTTTCCGCAAGCGGATCGCTCACGCCCGGGCATGCGGAATGGGGCGTGATCGCATTGCTCGCGGCGGCCGCGGTGTCGAAATCGGTGGTGGCGTTCGCCAGCGGCGGCGTCGGCTACGGCACGCGTGTCGCGACGGGCCTGTTCGGATCGCTGCTCGCGGCGACCGCGGTGCAGGCGCTGCTCGGCTGAGCGTGCGCGGCTAGGGAGCGACGCCGCGCGGCAGGCAGCCGAGCGCCGCGAGCACGCCGTGCAGCGCGGGCTGGTGCATCAGCCACGGCGCGGCCATCACCAGCACGCCCGCGCACGACACCAGGATCGCCATCGCGATCCGCCACCGGCCCCGCTGCAGGCGTTGGCCGAGGCGCGCGCCCGACCAGGTCAGCGGCACCATCAGCGGCAGCGTGCCGATGCCGAACGCCGCCATCGTCAGCGCA